>CAZLJF010000017.1:0-38701 GCA_964559845.1 uncultured Zetaproteobacteria bacterium
CTTATTCCTTGTTTGCGCCTTAATATCCAATAATAAGGAAATCAAGGGCGTATATAGGAGGCCAATAGATGGAAAATCGAGTACACCTATTACCTAGTTATGCATAAAAAGGAGCACATAGAATAGTGGCAATCCCAAACTACCAAACAATCATGCTGCCGCTCCTGAAATTGGCATCCGATGGTAAGGAACATAAGTTCAGTCAAGCGGTTGAGAAATTGGCTGATGAATTCAATCTCTCAACTGAAGAAAGAAATGAACTTCTCCCCAGCGGAAGCCAAGCAGTTTTTAACAATCGTGTTGGTTGGGCTCGTTCCTACCTGAAGCAAGCAGGGCTACTAGAATCGCCAAAACGAGGCTTCTTCACAATTACCCCAAAAGGAACGGAATTACTAGGTGCAAATCCAGAAAAAATAGATATATCTGTCCTTGAAAAGTATCCTGAGTTTATCGACTTCAAAAACCGAAAAAAGGCTAAAAGTGGAAATGAAGCCCAGGTAGGAATATCTACTGGGCAGGAGTCCGAATTAACTCCAGAAGATTCTCTTGCTGAAGCATATAAACTGCTTCGCTCAACTCTTGAGTCAGAAATAATTAATGCTGTTAAAGAAGCATCGCCTTCATTCTTTGAGCGTTTAGTTGTTGATTTGCTTGTAAAAATGGGTTACGGCGGAAGCCGTCAAGATGCCGGAAAGGCGCTCGGAAAGAGCGGCGACGGTGGAATTGATGGGATCATTAATGAAGACCGGCTTGGTTTGGATGTTATTTATATTCAAGCTAAGCGCTGGGAGGGTTCGGTTGGCCGTCCTGAAATACAAAAGTTTGCAGGAGCATTGCAAGGCCAGCGCGCTAGAAAGGGTGTATTTATTACGACATCATCATTTACAAAAGAAGCAATAGAATATGCCTCGCTTATTGAGTCGAAAATAATCCTCATTGATGGTGAGCATCTGTCGAAGCTCATGGTTGAGCATAATGTTGGGGTATCCACCGTTGGTATGTATGAGGTTAAAAAACTTGATTCGGATTATTTTGATAATGAGTAATGCATAACAATGCGCTCGTTCGGACGCAAACTACGCTGCGCTTCGTTTGCGCCGCACAGCTTGGTCGTTATGTGTACAAAATGTAAGTTATGAAACGATTTTATATCCTGTTTTTTGCAATTTCTGTATCTGTTAGTTTTGTTATTTATGTAAAATATTCAGATGAAATGAATGTAAAAAGTACTCACAATGAATGGGCTGAAATAATAAAGATTGATCAGAAAGAGCGAAATTATCCCAGGGTAGGTATGGATGGCACATATACTTACTGGCTGGTCACGGTTAGATTAGCAGACGGGAGCACGCCAATCATAAGAGTGATGAATAGTTTTAATCTAAAAAAGCATGACTGTTTGCCTGTCATTGTTAACTTGTTTTATTCCAATGATATTATTGCTTCAATTGATAGCGAAAAAATACTTTTTTCTGAGCTAAAAAAAGCACCTTGTGGAGAACAATAAACATAACAATCGCGTCAACTCGCGGCGGCCAAAAGCATAGTGAGCGATAGCGAACGACACTTTTGGCCGCAGGTTATGCAGAACATTAATCGGAACAGGACATAAATTTTTGACAGCCCCATAAAAAATAATGAGTCTTTTTTGTTCATTGTGAATTAACCCAAACAGAAATAGCCTTCGGGTATGAGCTCCAAAGCAGTTGCAGTGATGGTTTCCGGGCGTGGAAGCAATCTCAAGGTCATTCTTGATTCCGTTGCCAGAGGCGAATGCCCGGTGGATGTAAAGCTGGTCATTTCCGACAAAGGTGATGCGGCGGCACTCGATATCGCCCGTGAGGCCGGCGTGGCCAATGTCGTGCATGTTGATCCAAAAAACTTTTCGGGGCGCGAGCAGTTCGATGCCGAGTGTGCCGACCTGCTTGATAAGCACGGTTGCCAGTGGATTGTGCTGGCCGGCTATATGCGGATTCTCTCATCCTCGTTTGTACGCCGTTTCCGCGGGCGCATTATCAATATTCACCCGTCGCTCCTGCCATCCTTTACTGGCGCCAAAGCTGTAGAAGATGCTTTGGAATATGGCGTGAAGGTTTCCGGTTGCACGGTGCACCTGGTGGATGAGGTGCTCGATGGCGGCCCTGTTCTGGCGCAAGCGGTTGTTCCGGTTCTTGATGATGATACCCGCGACACGCTTCATGCCCGCATTCAGGTGGAGGAACATAAGCTCTATCCGGCTACCCTTGCCCGCATGGTCAACGAAGGGTTTGAGGTTGTTGGCCGCAGGGTGGTTTGGAAAACCGCCTAGCAGTCTACCGGACTCAGGGGCTGGCTATCCTCCCGCCTCCAGCTCTTCACTGGCGAGCATCCACGCCTCCTCAGTTTCACCCAGAGCCTTTTCCAGCTGTGCATGCTCAAGGGTTACTCTTTTCAACCGCTCTTTATTGACATCATCATAGATCGCCGGGTCGGCCAGTGCTGCTGTCAGCTCATCTTTTCGGATGAGGAGTTTTTCCAGTTCGGTTTCCAGCTTTTTTACCCTGTTGCGCAGCGGTTGCAGCTGTTTTCGGCGTTCGGCCTGTAGCCGCCGCTGCTCTTTGCGATCCTGTTTTGCAGGTTTAACGCTGTCACGCTCTCTGCGCCGGTCGGCCAGCCATCGGCCATAATCGTCCAGATCACCGCTGAAAGGCTCCACTTTGCCGTCTGCTACCAGCAGCAGAGAGTCACAGACAGTTCGCAAAAGATGACGGTCATGGGAGACCAGCACCATTGCGCCCTCAAATGTCTGCAGAGCCATGGTCAGGGCATGGCGCATATCGAGATCAAGGTGATTGGTCGGCTCATCCAGCAGCAGTAGGTTGGGCTGCCGGTAGACGAGCAGCGCCAGAACCAGGCGCGCCTTTTCGCCACCGGAGAGAGGGGCAACAGGGTGGGTGGCCATATCATTTTTAAATGCAAAACCGCCCAGGTAGTTGCGCAGCTCTTTTTCACCCGCCGGTTGCGCCGATACTTTGGCATCCAGCATCTGCAGGTGTTGCAGGGGTGAGAGTTCATCATGCAACTGTTCCAACTGATGCTGGGCAAAATAGCCGATACGCAGTTCTTTGGCGGATTCGCATGTTCCTCTTAACGGCGCGATCTCTCCGGCAAGCAGTTTGATCAGGGTCGATTTACCTGCGCCGTTGGCGCCGAGAAGACCAATGCGGTCACCGGGCAGCAGGCCAAGACCGAGCTGTTTCAGGATGATTTTATCACCAGTTTTATCTTTATAGCCACCATCGACTTTGTGCAGGCGTAGCAGCGGATTGGGGATATGGCCCGGATGCCTGAAGCTGAAATGAAAGGGTGAATCAACATGTGCCGGTGCGATCAGTTGCATGCGTTCCAGCGCCCTGATACGGCTCTGCGCCTGCTTTGCTTTGGTAGCCTTGGCGCGAAAGCGATCAATAAACCTGGTCATGTGCGCAATTTCGCGCTGCTGTTTATCATGGGCAGCTTGCTGCTGTGCCAGTTTCTCGGCGCGCATCTTCTCAAAGGCGGTGTAGTTGCCGGAGTAGAGGGTAATGCTCTCCTGTTCGAGGTTGGCGATCGTGTTGACGCAACGATCCAGAAAGTCGCGGTCGTGGGAAATAAGCAGCAGGGCGCCCTGGTAATGCCTCAGCCACCCCTCCAGCCAGATCACGGCATCAAGATCGAGGTGATTGGTCGGTTCATCCAGCAGCAGTAGATCGGATCGGCACATCAGCGCCTGCGCCAGATTCAGCCGCATACGCCAGCCGCCGGAGAAGGCTTCGACAGGCTTTTCATCCTCATCGACACCAAAACCGAGCCCATGCATGAGACGGGCGGCACGGGCGCGAGCGGCATAACCATCAATCTCTTCCATACGCTGATGAAGGCGGACGATTTCAGTTCCGTTTTCCTGCTGCTCGGCAATTGCGAGCTCCTGTTGAACCTTGTGTAGCTCCGCATCGCCGCGCATGACATATTCGATGGCCGCTGTCTGTTCGGCTGGTGTCTCCTGTGCCACATGGGCGATGGTGGTGCGCGCCGCGATGCGGAAGCTGCCGCGATCCGCCTCCAGTTGCCCGCGTATCAGTGCAAAAAGGGAGGATTTACCGCTACCGTTGGCACCGGTAATACCAACCTTGTCGCCATGGTGGATGGTAAAACTGACATTGCCGAAAAGCAGACGTTTACCGCGGCGCAGGCTGAGTTGATCGAAATAGAGCATGCTGCACTCTATGTGTTTTTCGGGTGGACGGAACAGTGGTTGTTGGCGCCGCTCTGGCATTGAAAAAAGACATTCTCTTGAGATGTCTGCGTCTCTGTGGGTTTCGCCGAATCCGGTCTCGATCTTCCGCTTCGGTGGCTTCGAACCGGAAGCGGGTCGCTTTATCGGATGAGGTCGTGGGTAGAGAGAGAACAATGTCGATATAACCTCTTATCCTGCAAGGGAGACAGGAAAAAGTATTCCTGAGAATACATAAACATTCTGCAGAATGCAATTGTATTCCAAAGAATGTTGATCTACGCTTTTGGTCTCCGTGAGGTGAGATTGATGAGTAGCCGCTCCCGAAACCTGGGTCAGATTGTTCAGGGCATTCAAACCGCCCAGCAGAAGCTGTCGACGTTGATCAACCGGACTCTTGATCCGATGGGGCTGAATATCTCCCGCCTTACGGTGCTCGCCCTCTTCTCAAACCAGCCGAACAAAACGCGGACAATCACATCCATTACCAGTGCCGCAAATATGAACCAGCCGACAGTAACGAAGATCGTCGGCTATCTGGTCAGACAGGCATGGTTATCCACAGAATCCGATCCATTAGATGCACGCAAGAAGTCACTTAAAATCACACCGGAAGGTTTGGGAGTCGTCATCAGGGCATACGGGAAACTTACTCCGGTAATTGATCAGGTCTTTGCATCGCTCAGTGACCAGCAGGTTGATGAACTGAAACAGGGGCTGGAGAGGTTGAATACGCATAAGGCGGGTTAATTCAGGCGTACCTTCACCTCTTCTATGGCCTCGGCGGCAACTTTTCTGATCAGCGCTGCAAGCAGCGGCTCCAGTACGAGCGCAAGCAGCCGGTTGCGAATATGATACTGCATCTGAAAAAAGAGTGTCGTACCAGCCTCGGCAGGCGCTAATTCGAAGCAACCTTCCAGCTTAATGCCGCGCATCGATTCCCAGCAGATACGTTCCGGGCGTTTCCGTTCGCTAACTACCGTATCCCAGCTAAGCGGAATGCCTGCCACGTTTACCTTGTAGCGATAGGTATCTTTTCCGATTATTTCTATGCCCTGAATAAAATCACTGAAATCTGCAGTTCCCTCAACATCGTTGATCAGGTCAAATACCTGTTCAGGTGGCGCATGGATTTGAAAGGTTTCCTGAATAAGAGCCACGGCAGGATCAGTACTCTCTTCTGGCCACAAGCAATACCCATATATTGTAACAGATTACAATAACAGGGAGAGCTGCAGCAATGTAATGCCCGTCCAGTGCAAGAAGAATGGATGCAATCACCAAGGCTACCATGCCGGCTCCGGGAATAACTCCAACGAGTGCCAGAATTCCAGCCGTGATTATACCGTTTAAAAAGCAATAAACCGCAACAGTGATACAAAGGATTACTGATAAGAGCATATAGACATGGATCTCTTCAATCGCCACCGTAGGGGACATCGGCAAGATCAGAGACTTCATGCTTCCGGTTGGTCAGGTTGCTATTATTGAGTCGGCTTAATGCTGTATCGACATCTGCGACCAGGGTGAGGGCAGGTTTGCAATCCTTCAGTGCAGCATAGCGGGCAATCTTGATTTTATGCATATGGACACCCCTCTCAAGCCGGGTTCAATGAAAGATTATCGCATAAGTGCGGTCGGAATTACAGAACTATGACCCAGGCGCTGAAACTCCAGAGTGCAAGCAGCAGCAGTATCAACATGCCGAAGAAGCCGGAAGGTGAGCATCTTGGTCATCAGCAGGCAACCGGAAAGAGGCCGGTGGAGGTTGCGAAAAAAAGATAGCCATAACCAAAGATATGCCACCGCTCAACGGATGAAAGAAAAAGGAAGTAAAACAGGGGCAGGCATCTGTTATGATACGGGTCGATGGCAGAGATATCCCATGAGGTGATCCAGCTGCTCCTGTTCGGCCTGGCAGTGGGAGTTGTTGCCGGTGCTCTGGCCGGCGTCCTGGCAGGGCTTACCGGCATCGGTGGCGGCCTGATCTATGTGCCACTCTTCTACCTGACCATGCCGGGGGATCAGGACGGGCTATCCATGCAGATCATGGCAAGTCTGGTTGCCATTGCCATGACCGGTTTTTTCTCCGCCCGTGCCCACTGGCGTTTGGGGCATCTGCACAGAGCATCGCTCAAACAGCTATCGCCGGGATTAATGATTGGTGCAGTCATTGGCCTGTGGAGTACTCTGAACATTCCCGAAGCAGTGATTCTTTTGGGGCTGGCCATGCTTGATGGCTGGGTCGGCTGGGACTTTGGACGTGATCAGGTAAAGAGAAGAGCCGTGTCTCTGGTATCCATCTCCGTACCCGTTGGATATCTATCAGGAACACTGGGCATTGGTGGTGGAACCATGCTGGTACCGCTGCTCAGGCGGACGCTTTCACTCAGAGAGGCTGTCGGGACATCGGCAGGTTGCGGCATGCTGATGGCGATGGTTGCGGTGCTGTTTAATCTGCTGTTTGAGCCTGCCTGGCTGGATTTGATTGTCGGGCAGTTACACTTTCTGATCGCTGCCTGGCTTGGCATCCTGCTGGTCATGCCAGGGGCTTCCGGCTGGTCGGCCTGTCTGCATACAGCCATGCCGGAAGAGCGCATGCGGATGCTTCTTAAGCTCCTGTTTTTTACCCTGTCTGCCGGACTCTTTATGGCGGCAATTATGCAGACTTACATTTAAGCCAGAGGACTGCCGGGGCGCTGCCACGGAATTTTGCCTCGGGATTCGATCGCCACGCGCATAACGATGCCGAGTGCAGCCAGCATGGTGACCAGTGCCGAGCCGCCATAGCTGATAAACGGAAGCGGCACCCCTACCACCGGTAACATGCCGGAGACCATACCGATATTAACGAAGACGTAGAGCATGAAAATCGATGCAATACCGACACAGAGCAGTGAACCAAAACGGGTATGGGCGCGTGCTGCAATCACAAGTATGCGGGAGATCAGGATGCCATAGAGTACAAGCAGCAGCAGGACGGCAATCAGCCCCCCCTCTTCAGCCAGTACGGCAAAAATAAAGTCCGTGTGCTGTTCCGGCAGAAAGTGGAGGCGGGACTGGGTGCCTTCAAGAAAACCTTTGCCGAATATACCACCGGAACCAATAGCGATATTGGACTGGATCACATGATAGCCTGCTCCCAATGGATCCGACTGCGGGTTGAGAAAGCTTAAGACCCGGGTTTTCTGATAGGTATGCATGTTATTCCAGAGCAGATAGAGGCAGAACGGGCTTGCGGCTATGGCAGCAAAGATCCAGCGCCAGCGAATACCGGCTGCAAGCAGCATGGCAGATACGGCAAACAGCAGTACAAGAGCAGTACCAAGATCCGGCTGCATGATAATCAGTGCCGCAGGAAACATGGCTGCAGCAGCAGCAACGGAAAAATTAACCAGGCTGGTCGGTTCACGGGACGCAAACCAGTGGGCCAGCAGAAGCATCAATGTCCATTTCATCAGTTCGGATGGCTGCAGATAAATCATGCCAAGATCAAGCCAGCGCTGGGCACCCATCTGTGTATCGCCAACAAGAGGTACCATAGCCAGAAACAGAAGGGCGACAAGATAGAGTGGCCAGGCCATCAGACCAACCATGCGCAGGGGAGTGAAGCAGACACCCAGGAAAACCAGTATGCCAAGCAGCCAGAAGAGGCTCTGTTTCTGCCAGATGGTGATATCACCATGATGTACGGCGGCATACAGCGTTAATATGCCCAGCATGGCGAGACAGGCCAGTCCGAACAGCAGGATCTTGTCCATTTTCATCAGGGTGTTCATGGACGGCTCACCATAAATCGCTCCTGTTTGGCAAGATGGCGGATCATGGCTGCGGCAACAGGTGCGGCATCGCTGCCACCATGACCGCCATGTTCCACAAATACTGCAAATGCGACCTTTGGATTATCAAATGGTGCATAACCCATAAACCATGCATGATCCTTATGCCGGTTCAGTTCGGGCGTCCTGTTTCCACTATCCTCTTCATCATCCTGAGCCATGGTAACAACCTGAGCCGTACCGGTTTTACCGGCGACCGGCCAGGGAACCCGGTTGAGTGCCCGGTGCGCCGTACCCTTTGGATTTGCAATCACGTCACGCATGGCATGGCGTATTTTGGCCAGATGTTCCGGCTCGACATCTATCGTCCGTAATATAACGGGAGCGGCGTTTGCCAGTAATTGCGGTTTGAGAATATTGCCGCCATTGGCAATGGCAGCAGCAAAGCGGGCCATCTGAATGGGTGTAACCGTGGAGGAGCCCTGGCCGATGGCAGTAATCATGGTTTCGCCTCGATACCATGGTCGTGTGTGACCATTGCGAAGCCGCTGTTCCGGTGCAGGCAGTAGTCCCCGTGCTTCAGGCGTGAGGACGATGCCGGTCTGTTCGCCGAAACCCCAGAGAGCAGCCTCCTCGGTCAGGCGCTGCATACCCAGCTGGTCACCCAGTTGATAGAAATAGACGTCACAGGAGCGTACAAGGCTTTTATGCAAGGTAACGTGTCTGTGACCTTCCCGTTTCCAGCAACGCAGCTTTCTATCTGCCAGTTCCAGGTATCCGGGGCACTCTGTACTACCGGTGGCAAGCGGCAAATGATGTCGGAGTCCGGCCAGGCCGGTAATCATCTTGAACGTTGATGCAGGCGGGTAGGCAGCCTGTGTGGTGCGATTCAGTAGCGGTTTCCGGGGATCGTTAAGCCAGGCTTGCCACTGCTCATGCTCCAGACCGGTAATGAAATGGTTGGTGTCAAAGCCAGGCTTGCTCAACAGTGTTAACAGCTTGCCGCTATGAATATCCATGACAACCACAGCACCTGTCCGGTTGCCCAGAGCCTTGGAGGCGATCTGTTGCAGGCCGATATCGATACTGAGCCGGATATTGTCTCCCATTTCCGGTGGTATCTGTTTTAAAACAGCGACTCGCCGCCCTTTGGCATCGATCTCCTCCTGTTGCGAACCCGGTTTTCCATGCAGCAGGGATTCATATGCCTTCTCCAGGCCGCTACGGCCAACATTTTCGGTCCGCAGATAGCCGCGCTTCAGGTCATTTGGCCCGGCCAGTGAAAGATAGCCGATCAGGTGCGAGGTCAGTTCGGCATAGGGGTAGTGGCGGTGAGTACCGGCCACAACATCAATGCCGGAAAGGTGATGGAGCCTGGCGGTGATCGGAGCGACATGATCCCAGCGCAGTTTATCAGCAAGCAGTACAGGGCGGTCGCTTCGAGCATGGCTTATTCGCTTGCGAATGTTATGAAGCTGGTGCTCGCTCCAGTGCAGCAGACGTTTGAGATATGAGAGTGCTTTCTCCATATCTTCAACACGTTCAGGGATCATCTGAACTTTATAGGAAATATGGTTAACTGCCAGGCCGATACCATTACGATCAGTAATGATACCCCGGGTTGGAAGCAGAGGCACAATATTGATCCGGTTTTTGTTGGCCTGCAGCAGCAGCCCCTCATGCTGGTACAGTTGCAGGTTGATCAGGCGGCCAAGCAGCAACAGCAGCAAAATAGCCATAGCGATCTGAAGCGTAATCATACGCCCTTCAAAGCGCTGCCGGATATCAAGCTGGTTGAGCATAGGCCCTGGCAATAAAGTGCCATGTGAAGATGCAGAGCATGACGGTAAGCAGCCATTGCGGCAGTGCCCAGCCGCTCCAGAGAATGGGTAGCAGCCCCAGTATCATAAGCACAATGCGTTGGGGAAGGGCCGCACCAAGACGGGCGTCTGTCCGGGCCAGTAGCCAAGGTAACAGTGCGACCACTGGCAGGCAGATCAGTGAAGACCAGTGCAGCGTCAGGTCATGTACCCAGAAGCCGGGAAGCACCCATGGCCAGTTTCCCCGCTGGGCCAGAAGAGAAGCCAGAAGCAGTGCCGCACTCCAGTCCGGTTGAATGACCAGCCCGGCAAGACTCAAGTTTAGCATGATACCCAGCAGTGACAGCAGCAGGATAAAAGGTGCGATCATGGAATGTTTTTATCAACAGCCGATGCCATGGCCAGCCAGCTTTCCTTCTGCCAGCGGGCCACCGGTACAGCATCAACATGCACAAAGACCTGCCCGGAAACGGGCGTGATCCTGGTAATACGGGCAACAGGCAGGCCGGGAGGAAATATGCCTCCGGCTCCGCTTGTCTGCAGAATGGTCCCTGCCGCCGGAGCCTGTTCAGCAGGGACGAAATCAACGGTGAGGCGGTCACCTTCTCCGCGAACAAGCGCGGCCAGAGGTGAACCGGGCATGGTGACCGGTACGGCAATGGAAGCATCCAGAATCGTCCGTACAACGGCTGCGCCTGACTTGGCATGATCAACCAGACCGACCAGGCCATCACTGGAAACAATTACATCATCCGGCCTGGCATGATCCACCAGAAGGATCAGGCGCTGACTCATTTTGTCCGGACTTCTTCCCTGCACTTTGGCGGCATGCCAGTGATACCCCTTGAGTTGCTGAATACTGAGTAGTGCTCGCAACTGCCGGTTTTCTTCCCGCAGGCTTGTTACTTCCTGGATCAGGGCAGACTGTTTTTGCAGTTGCAGTGTGGCTTGCTGATAATCGGACTGAAGCTGGCTGCGCTCATCAAACCAGAGGCCGGCTTCCTGCCACCAGCGGCCGGGTGCCTGCAGGACGGATAATAGTGGTGTCATGCCAAGATTCAGGCGTTGCCCGACAGGCAACTGTTGCAACGCAACGAAAATGACCAGAAACAGGCCAAGCCATGACAGTAGCCGTAAGGATGACTTACGTTCCACCATCCTCTATTCCTCGAAAAGAACGCCCCGCATATGATCCAGTTCTTCGAGAACCCGGCCACTGCCGACAACCACACAATTCAGCGGATCTTCAGCAACGGTGACAGGCAAGCCGGTCTCTTCTCGCAGCAGTTGATCCAGTCCGAGCAGCTGAGAGCCACCACCGGTAAGCATAATACCTTTATCAACAATATCAGCAGAAAGTTCCGGCGGCGTACGCTCCAGACAGACTTTGATACCATCAACAATGGCATTGACTGACTCCGTCAGAGCCTCAAGAATCTCGGAATCATCCAGGGTCAGATTTTTGGGAACACCATTAATCAGGTCGCGCCCTTTCACTTCCATCTCACGACGCTGTTCCTGAGGATAGGCACTGCCGATCTCCATTTTGATTCTTTCAGCTGTCGGTGCGCCGACAAGCAGGCTGTATTTACGACGCAGGTGATTAATGATGGCATCATCCATTTTGTCGCCGCCTACGCGTACGGACCGCGAATAGACAATACCGCCATAGCTGATGACGGCAATTTCACTGGTGCCACCGCCGATATCCACCACCATGGAACCGGATGCCTCGGTAACGGGCAGGTCCGCACCAATGGCAGCCGCCATTGGTTCCTCGATCAGGAACACATCGCGGGCGCCGGCAGAAAGGGCTGATTCCCGAATTGCCCGCCGTTCTACAGGCGTGGATCCGTAGGGAACACAGATGACAATCCGGGGAGCAATGCCCCAGGCACGTTTGTGAACCTTGCGAATAAACTGTTTCAGCATCTCTTCGGTGATAACAAAATCGGCAATGACGCCGTCTTTCAGCGGACGTATTGCCTGAATGGAGTCCGGCGTACGACCAAGCATCCGTTTTGCATCGACTCCGACAGCCAGAACCTTGCGGCTTCTGCCACTACCTTCATACACGGCAACGACAGAAGGCTCATTTAAAACTATGCCTTCTCCCCGAACATAGATCAGCGTATTGGCCGTGCCAAGATCGATAGAGATATCACGAGAGAAAAATCCGAAAATGTTTTGGAGCATGGTTAGTCACCTGAGTGTTGAAAGACTTTGTTCGGCAGCATAATTGCAGGACCCTCTCAGGTAAAGGAAACAGCCATATTTGATAAGGATCTGACAGGGAAGAGTTGTTATAACAGGATCAGGCGCCCATTGTTGAAGCGATCAACACACAAATCAGGGCCATCATAACATAACCTTTAGGTGTAACTTTTGAATAGCGATATGGTCTTACGTAATTTGCGTACATGGACACCTCCTTCAAACAGGGCAACATTAGCCCGGTAAATAAAGTGGAGATGTGCGTCAGATCACGAAGCTGTCCGCTGTCCATCACATGCCCGTCAAATGCAACTGTACGTACCGCTTCATCGGTTGTTGCCTGTGCTCGTAGAGATAGATGCCCTGCCAGGTTCCCAGTGCCAACCGTCCTCCGGTGACAGGGATATTCAATGACACCTGTGTCAGCGCCATACGGATATGGGCGGGCATATCATCGGGGCCTTCGTCACGATGCAGGAACAGCGGATCGCCGTCCGGCACCAGTCGGGACATAAAGGCCTCCATATCACGCAACACATCCGGATCAGCATTCTCCTGAATCATCAGCGAACAACTGGTATGCTGGACAAACAGGTTAAGCATTCCCGTATCAATGGCACAGGTAGAGAGCCATTGCCGAATATCCCGCGTGATATTGATCATGCCACGCCCATGGCCATGGATAGTTAAACGATGCTGAAATTGTTTCATTCTGTCTCCAGCCATACCGGTGCATGATCGGATGGCCGCTCTCTGCCGCGTTCCTCTGTATGTACGCCGCCATTTACGGGACGGATGGCGGCTGTTGCCAGAATATGGTCGATACGTATGCCCCAGCCGCGACGATAGGCATTGAGGCGGTAATCCCACCAGCTGTGCATCGGCTCATCCGGGTGCAGGGCCCGGATAGTATCGGTCAGTCCAAGCGCCAATAACGACTGGTACATTTCCCGTTCGGCATCCGAGCACATAATTTTTCCAGCCCAGCGCTTGGGATTATACACGTCCAGATCAGCCGGGGCGATGTTGAAATCCCCCACTACAACAAGCCGTTGATGTGATGCCATTTCATTTGACAGATAATCCCGGAATGCATGCAGCCAGCGGAACTTGTAATCATACTTCTCCGAGCCGACCTCCTGCCCGTTCGGGATGTAGATATTGATGATGCGGAGACCTGCAATTGTTGCGGCCAGCACCCTGCGCTGCGGATCATCCAGCCCCGGTATATCGGTATGTATATCAGCAGCCTGCCCTTTACTGATGATGGCTACACCGTTGTAGGCTTTCTGGCCGGCGTAGATAACCTGATAACCGGCTTCTGAAATGGCAGCGACTGGAAACTTTTCATCCGGTAGCTTGGTCTCCTGCAGCGCCATAATATCCGGTTGGTGTTCCTGCAGATACGCCAGCAGATATGGCAGGCGAACATTCAGGGAGTTCACATTCCAGCTAACAATTCTCATTCGTGAACCTGCAGACCGGCCAGCGGTAATATCATCATCACTTCTGCAACCCCTTCAGGCAGCACCGGATTGCACGCTGCATGGCAATATATGAGAAGTTGTGCTCTTCGGCATTATAAATGATCACATTATTCGGATGATTCAGACGTCCTGCCGCATCAGCTTCATGGAAGAAGCTCCCCCGTATATCCTTGATGGCTTCTTCATCAAACTCTTGGGTTAGTGCCAGCATCTTGGTTGTCACAACCCTGGTCACTGTCATACAGCATGCAATAAACCAATCGGTTTTTATAAACTTCAGCCGTTCCAACTCTTTTTCCCTGATATCATCGGTCTGTTATTCCACTCTTCTCCAGTCTGGCCGGCACGGTTTCCCCAGATCTCTTCCATCACTATCCGCACTCCTTCAAGTGTAATTCGAAATCTGTCTTAATGCCATGAAATATTGCCGGACAGCGACCATATATTCGCTCACTGCAATGGACGAAGTGCAAGTTATCCGGGGAGATGTGGCTGTGGTTCAAGGACTGGCTCCGGGGCTGGGCGGCAGGTTATGGCACCCGGCCGGGCTGCTCCGGGATGTAAATGATATTCCGAATTTTGTCAGTACCCTCCACTTTTCATTCGCGACATTTGCCACACTTGGTTATAGTGACCCATCCTATGGCCCGGAACATCCTTGGTTCAGACTGCTTTCCACATCAGAGGCGTGGGTAAGGGTGATATCTATTGCACTGTTTGTGGCCGTTATCGCGAGAAAGATACTGCAGTAGTTTTTTATTACCTGCCCATGAACTTTATGTATGGAGACCATGCTCATCTCCATGAGGCATGGTTACAGCATCAGGTTTTTCTTTTCAGATAAACAATCCAGCCCAGGCCAATAATCGCCATTGGTAAGGATAGCAGCATGCCTTCCGTAATCGAGCCAAACAGGAATCCGATATGGGCATCGGGTTCACGGAAGTTTTCGCAGAAGATACGGGCCAGTGCGTAACCGAGCATAAAGATCGCAACACGCATACCGTTCGGCCATGCTTTTTTGCGGGTGAGCCATAGAATCAGGAACAGTAAAATGCCTTCCAGCGCCATCTCATAGAGCTGGCTTGGATGGCGCGGGTCAGGCCCTGCGCCGGGAAAGATCATCGCCCACGGAACATCGGCAGCATTGACAACAACCCGGCCCCAGAGTTCACCGTTAATAAAGTTTCCTATGCGCCCGAAGGCCAGGCCAAGCGGTGCAACCACGAAAAACCTGTCCATCAGCAGCATGAATGGCATGGCATGTTTTCTGCAATACCACCAGCCGGCAACAATGGGACCAATCAGTCCGCCATGGAAGGACATGCCCCCCTGCCAGACATAGAGAATCTCGATGGGATGAGCGCTGTAGTAGCCAAGGTTGTAAAAAAGAACATAGCCAAGGCGTCCGCCCAGAATCACACCCAGAATAAGCGCGGTAAACAGCCCCTCATACTGTTCCGGTTTGATGCTGTTGTTCCATGCACCCTGCTCAATCAGCTGGCGCCTGGTCAGATACCAGGCCAGAAAAAAGCCGATCACATACATCAGCCCGTACCAGTGGATCGCCAGCGGGCCAAGCTGGAGGGCAACAGGGTCAATCTGTGGAGCAAGCATGCATGTAGCCTAGCAGAAAACGGTTACCAGACCATCCAGAACAGGATGAGCCCAAGCAGAATACGATAGATTACAAACGGCCCCATACCGGTACGATCCAGAAATTTCAGGAAGTAGTGAATGCAGAGATAGGCCGAGATGGCGGAGATGATGTACCCGGTCAAGAGCTCGGAAATGCCTACTGCCTGATTCGGCTCTTCAATCCACTCTTTGATCTTCAGTCCGCCAGCCAGTGTAATTACCGGAATCGAGAGCAGAAATGAGAATCGTGCCGCCGCCCTGCGAGTATAACCCAGCATCAGGGCTGCGGTCATGGTAATGCCTGAGCGGGATGTGCCGGGAATGAGCGCGATGGCCTGAGCGAGGCCTACAACGATGGCATCTTTCAGTGTCCAGGCATCATCCATCTTTTTGCGTGTGCCGGTACGGTCCGCCCACCACAACAGCAACCCGAAAAGAATCGATGCAGAGGCAATGGTCTCAATGGTACGCAGTTCGTTTTCAACCACATCCTTGAAGGCAAGCCCTGCGATGCCGACAGGAATAGTTGCTAGGCCGATGAGCCATGCCAGTCGCCCCTCTCTGTCTGCGCCAATGGAGCGGGCGGCAATGGTTTTGCCAAATCCCTTTGTCATTTCGGCAAGTTCTGTGCGGAAGTAGATAATGACAGCGGTCAGTGTGCCAAGATGCACGACACAATCAAACGCCAGCCCCTGATCCGGCCATTTGGACAATAGTGGCACCAGCGCCAGATGTGCCGATGATGAGATGGGCAGAAACTCGGTCAGCCCCTGAATCAGGGCGAGAACGGTGGCCTGGGTTGTATCAATGGATGATTGTACATGCTGCATGATGCGGGGCACTCTACGGCCTGTTGGTAACATGCCAAGCGGGGATGGCATGTTTTTATCCTCCAGACGGTTGCAGCGATCTGTTATAGCATTGCTGCAGGCCGGTAAGAAGTTAGGAGTAAGTGATGAAAGCATTCTTTTCGGGACTGGTGCGCTGGATGGATCGCATCCGCAGGATTGTTGTCAATGGCTTGTTCCTGCTGTTTATCATCATTTTCCTCAGTGTGATTTTTACGACCAAACCGGAAGTACCGGATGAGGCGGTGCTTGTTATCAAGCCGGAAGGGAGGCTGGTGGAGCAGATTGTGCGTCCAGGCCATGATACCTTTCCTTTTGCACTGCCTTCACCGGATCAGGTCTTAATCAAGGATCTGAACCAGGCACTGGAACTGGCCAAGATTGATCCAAAAATCAGAATGATCCGGCTCGAACTGGAGCAACTTCAGCATGCACCGCTGGCCAAGTTGCAGGATCTTCGCATTGCGATTGAATCATTTAAACAGAGTGGCAAGCCGGTCATTGCAGCGGGCTACGCCTTTACCCAGTCCCAGTATTATTTGGCGGCGGCGGCAGACAAACTCTATCTCCATCCGATGGGCCTGATTGAGCTGACCGGCTTTGCACTCTACCGCAACTATTTCAAATCAGCGCTGGAGAAGCTGCATGTCGATATTCACCTCTTCCGCGCCGGCGACTATAAGTCTGCTGCCGAGCCGTTGGTTCGTGATGATATGTCTGCTGCAGACAGGACGGCCAACAGGGCATGGCTGGGCACGTTATGGGAAGCGTATAAAACTGACGTGGCGACGATGCGTGGCATCAAACCGGAGCGCATTCAAACCTTACTGGATCATCCTTCCGGCTATCTTGCGGAGTATGACGGCAATTTTGCCCGGCTGATGCAGGCGGAAGGGCTGGTGGATGAACTGGCCGATAAACATGATGTGGATCGCTATATCGCGGGCATGCTGGGCAAAAGCGAGCCGGATGATGTCGCTGAGATTGGCTATAAAGCCTATCTGAAAGCAACCGATGTTATCACTCCTCAGGCGCCCAGCCAGAATCTGATCGGTGTGATCACCGCCAGCGGGCCGATTGTGAACGGTGAGCAGCCAACAGGTACGGTAGGCGGCGATACCATTGCCGATCTGCTCCGTGATGCAAGGCGGGATAAGCGTATCAAGGCTGTGGTATTGCGGGTGGATTCGCCGGGAGGCAGTGCCCTGGCATCGGAGGTGATCCGCAAGGAGGTTGAGCGGGTGAAGGCATCCGGAAAACCGGTGGTTGTTTCCATGGGCAGCCTTGCCGCATCCGGCGGCTACTGGATTTCAACACCGGCGGATGAGATCTGGGCCCAACCGACAACTTTGACCGGCTCCATCGGTGTGTTCGGCATCATGGCAGGGATGCACAGGGGTTTGAGTGAGCTCGGTATTCATACCGATGGTTTGGGTACCACGACGATTGCAGGGGGGCTGCGTCCGGATCGGCCGCTGAACCCTGAACTGGCCAAGGCGTTTCAGATGGGTGTGGATAATGTCTATCATGAATTTATCAGACATGTTTCCGAGGGTCGCAACATGGATACAGCCCGGGCTGACCAGCTGGCGCAGGGAAGGGTATGGAGCGGAACCGATGCCAAACAGCTCGGTCTGGTGGATCAGTTGGGAGGCTTAAGCGATGCGATTAAAGCCGCTGCCGAACATGCCGGTGTGGGCAGTGATTATCAGCAGGTTTCGATTGAGCCGAAGATAAATTTTGTGGATTTTCTTGCCGAGAATCTTCTCGGGGAGATCAGTAGCCGGTTTGGCGATTTTATAGTTTCAAAGATCACTGCCTTACCCGCTGCAAAAACATGGATTGAAGGCATCAAAGGATTGGAGCTTTTTGCCCGCTTTAATGATCCGAAACAGATCTATGCCTACAGCGCCTTGCCTTATTAAGGCTTCGTGTAAACGGCCAAGCCGGCGGGGTATTTCGTCTGACTACAAAGGAGAAAGAGAATGGCCGTTTCAAAACTGCCGGCAGATCTGATCGATAGTCTGCTATCTGATTACAAGGATCCTGAGAATCTGATTGGTGAGTATTTAGTATAACGACAGGATGCCAAGTGTAAAGCAATACTGATTATACAAAATTTCGACACCATCCGTCGTATAGAAATGTCCTCCCCTATTCAACAGCCCCATCATCTCTGTTCGCAGGCTTTTTTTCTACATTGCCGGTTTCTATTTTTTCTGTATCAAGTGCTTTTGAGATGGCCATGATGGCATCCGCCATTTCCAGGGTTAGCCTTAACTCTTCGGTTTTACATGCAAACAGCGCACCTGCTACTGCATGTCCGCTTAATACGGCAATACCCAGCCAGGTGACCAAGAGAGCCCCTGTTCCTGTTGGAAACCTTCCATTTACCGGCGGTTCAATGAACATAAAAACGGGGGCAAAGATAATTGCTGCAACAATAAACCCAGCAATGAGCCGCGCTACATTGCGGCCTTCGATTCTCTTTCTGACATCATTGATCGCCAAGCCCAGAACTTCTGTATTCATTATGCTGCTACCTCACCTGTTAAAGAGACTCGCACACTATCCTCCAATAAATCAGAACATTATAATATAATGTTCTGGTGTCAATGCCTGGCATGTGATTCAAGTGATGACGGATGCCTTTCTCGGGTTAAAAAGGTATGCTCTGTTTAACTATAAAACGAACGAGTGGTAAGTATTTTTACCTCGTGATATGAAACATAAGCAACGGAGTGCAAATACTTCATCCGCGTTAGGTCAAGGTTGTATAAAGCAGGGCTGCATCTTTTTTGTAAACCGCTAGCCTGCGCCGATGCAGAAAATACTGATTCATTTTGGCGAGCTTTCGCTCAAGGGAAAAAACAAAAGCGCATTTGAGCGCCAGATGGCTGCCAACCTTCGCCGCCTGCTCAAGCCGAGGCAGGTGATTCGTCAGCATGGGCGTATGCTGCTGGATATGGAGGAGATCAGCGAGGAGAAGCTGGATCTTCTGGCGCTGATCCCCGGTGTGCGCAACTTTGCGCCGGTTTACGTGGCCCGGCCTGACCTGGATTCGATGCGCGACGTGGCAAAACAGGCGGTGACGGAAACCTATGGCGATGTGAGCGGTCGTCGATTTCGTCTGCAGGCCCGGCGTAGCAACAAGCGCTTTCCCCTGACCAGTCCGGAGATCAATCTGCAGGTCGGCGGTTATCTGAAGGGTGAGCTGAATCTGGAAGTAAACCTTGATAATCCCGAGATCACCGTGCATATCGAAGTCACTCAGGATGAGGTCTATATCTATACCGATAAGCGGAATGGTATCGGCGGGCTGCCAGTCGGTACATCCGGTAAGGGCGTGGTACTCTTCTCAGGTGGTATCGATTCACCCGTGGCCGCTTACACGATGATGAAGCGGGGCATGGAGGTGGTTCTGGTACACCTCTACAACAGCACCATCAACCGGGACTTTTCCAAGATTTGTGATCTGGCAAAACAGCTTTCGAAATATCAGGGGCGCATACAACTGATCATGATTGACCTGGAAGAGTTTCAGCGCCATGCCATTGCCATGGTGCCGGACAGGTATCGTATGATTATCTACAAGCGTCAGATGATCCGCTCGGCAGCCCAGGTGGCCCAAGAGGTGGAGGCGCATGCATTGGTAACGGGTGATTCGCTGGGGCAGGTGGCCAGCCAGACGCTGGAGAATATCAATGCCATCTATGATGCCAGCCCGTTGCCGCTGCTTTCGCCACTGATCGGCTTTGACAAGGAAGAGATCGTGAAGCTTGGCAGGCAGATCGGCACCTATGAAATATCCGTTGAGGAGTACTGCGATATCTGCTCATTCCTGATTGCCAAACATCCGGAAACACGCGGCAGGAAGGATGAGGTGGCCAGATTCGAGGCGATGTTGCCGCTGGAAGGACTGCAGTGCACACGGCAAGAGCTTTTTTTCTATGCCGGAGAAGATGCGAGAGAGAGGCGAAAGTCATGAATAGGGGGTGCAGAATCCGAGATTGCCTGCCCTGCGTACCTTCCTTTGGATAGTGTAGAGATCGGCAGCTTTCAGGGAACGGGTAAAAGTGCTCTGGCGGCTGCTTTTGGGTCATCGGCATCAAGAATGGCGCTGATGACGGCCACACCAAAGCCTTCCAGCTGATTTCGGTTGCCTGCATTGATGCCGCCAAGTGCGATCACCGGAAGAGGCGGCTCGGATGTAAGTGCTCTGAATGTTGTGATACCAAGGTGAGGCTCGTCCGGATGGCTTTGAGTTGGAAACACGGGTGAGAGAAAAGCAAAGTCGGCTCTAAACCTGGATGCAAACTCCAGTTCAATCTCATTGTGGCAGGCGGTTGAGAGGGTAATCTCCTCTCCATTCAGCCATTCCCGGATGGCTGGAATCTGATTCATCTCCAGTGATGAAAGATGGATACCATCAGCCCGGATGGCTTTGGCAACATCAGCCTGGGTATGAACCAGCAGTTTTGCCTTATGGAGGTCGGTCAGTTCCCGCAGGGCTGAAGCAAATGCGAGAAGGCGGGCAGAGTCCATCTGCCTTTCCCGAATCAGAATAGCATCGACGCCGCCGGAAAGCGCTGCATCCACCACTTCAAAAAAACGATCTGTCGGAAGCCGCCGACTGTCCGTGATCAGGGTCAGCCGGGGAAGCACCATTTTCAGAACTGCTTGATCACCCACATGGGCGGACTCGGTCGCTTGTAACCACCGGGCAGCCGCTGTTCAAACAGACCATCACCGTCATTATCATAGAGATAGTAGGCGGGCAGGTTGCCGGTGGGCTGAACTCGAACCATGTAGACTTTTCCTTTTATCGAATATTCCGTGATCTCGGCACCGTCTTTGCGCATATAGGAGCGGACTTCAGCACCATCCATCTCTTCAGGAGCTGCAAGCTCACGGTTCAGATCACTCTCCTCCGAAATCACTTCAACGGTTTCGCGTGCCGCTTCGGAATCGTGAATCCGGGTGGGCGGCGGCAGCACATCCTCCTCAGCAAGCGCTGCTGCCGGGGTGCTCATCAGTGCTGCTGCAAGAGAGATAAGAGGGAGAAGGTAAGTGTTACGCATAAGGGGGGATTATAGCTTGGCCGAGAGCGGTTTGCATCAGGACGTCTATCAACGGGAACGATTCCGACGCAGTAGTACAAGGCATGAGCCACCACCCGTATAGGGTTTGGGAATGGCAGCAAGGATATGGCTGGCATAGGGTCCTGACCGGAACCACTGATAGACCGCCTCTTTCAGCACCGGCTTGCCCTGTGAATGCAGGCCGCGACCATGCACGATACAGAGTACACGAAGTTTTTCATCAAGGGCGCTCTCCAGCATCTGCTCCAGGGCTGAAAGGGCTTCATCGCGGGTCATGCCGTGCAGGTCGGTCTCTATATCAACGGGCGGGCGGCCTGCCGCGAGCTGTTTCAGTTTTTCCCGGGAGATGCCACTGGCCTTCAGAATCCAAGGTTCTTCAGCAGGTTCAGGTGCAGTATGGCCATGATCGGCCGGTGGTATGACAACAGGAGATGGCCGTTTTCGCAACAGCTTCCCCGGCAGGCCCCTTTTCGGTTTTGGTTTTTTGATATCGGCCTTGTCTGATTTGGCAATGGGGCGTACCACGCTCATGGCTCTGGCAAACAGGTCGTCGTCACTCATGGCTCACTATCCATGGGCTTTTCTGGCTACTCCTGCTCGTTTTTCTCAGGGCGTGACAGCAGCTGTGCGACAGCATCGCCAGGCTTGATTTGCTCCAGAAGCACAGCGAAAACAGTTTCAGATATCGGCATCTCAATGCCATGCTGTTTTGCCAGTTTACAAGCAGCAACCGCTGTCTTTTCACCTTCAACTACCTGCCCGACATATGCACGTGCAGCATCAACACTCATCTTCTGTGCCAGAGCCATACCCATTTTACGGTTACGTGACAGTTCACCGGTACATGTCAGTACAAGGTCACCGAGACCTGACAGGCCGCTTAAGGTTTCAGGCCGTCCGCCACAGGCAACTGCCAGTCTTGAGATCTCGGCAATACCGCGTGTGATCAGGGCCGCCATGGCGCTGTGACCGAGATGCAGGCCTGCGGCAATGCCGGCAGCAATGGCGATGACATTTTTCAGTGCCCCGCCAAGCGCCACGCCTGCCATATCGGTGCTGGTATAGATTCTGAACACCGGATCATCGAAGAGTGCGGCACACTGCCTGGCAAGTTCAATATCCGGGGCGGCCATGGTGATGGCGGTGGGCAGCCCTTCAGCACTGTCCCTGGCAAAGGAGGGCCCTGAAAGCAGCGCCGCCCGGCCGCTGCCAACATGGCGGATTACGAGCTCATCAACACGTTCCAGGGTGTCGGGATTCAGGCCCTTGCAGGCGGCAATCACCGGTGTTTGAAGCGCTGTCAGTTTGCTCAAAACCGAATCGGCAGCAGAGCATGGTACGGCCAGCAGTGTTGCGGCTGTCCCGGCCAGTGCTTTACTGTCATCGGCTGTTACCGAGAGGCTTGCCGGAAAGGAGATGCCGGGAAGAAAAGCGCGGTTCTCACGCTCCCGGTTCATCTGTTCTGCCTGTGCTTCTGTTCGGGCAAGCAGGCGCACTTCACGACCACGGCGTGATAACACCATGGCCAAAGCGGTTCCCCACGAACCTGCACCTATGACACATACCGGGGCCGGTTTCATCGCGCCCTCCACTTCTTTCTCTACCTCTTTCTCAAGAGGCCGCCAGCCAGCAGAAGCAGGCCTGCCAGGATCATCGGCGGCAGATCGCCCCACTTCTGATAGGGCGTTGCCACATTCGATAGACGATATGTACCCTTTACCACGGCCTGCGTCCACCACGGCGCAGTTGCTGTTATCGTACCATCCGGTGCAATGATGGCCGAAACACCGGTATTGGCAGCTCGCAGTACGTAACGTCCGGTCTCAACGGCACGCATTCTGGCCGCCTGCAGGTGTTGCCATGCAGCCGGGCTGTGGCCATACCATGCATCATTGGTGACCACGACCAGCACCTGCGCTCCCTGATCTACACGTGATCTGGCCTCTTCGGGAAAGATCGATTCGTAACAGATAAGAGACCCGAAAACCGTATCGGAAGTTTTAAGGCTACCGCCGTTTTCGGCTGCCTGAAAGTTGGCGATATTGGGAACCAGCTTGCCTAACCATGGTAGCCAAGAGGGAACATATTCGCCAAACGGAACCAGATGGTGTTTGCCGGTAAAGCTGCGCTCTCCCTGGTTTGGCATCTGAAGAAACAGTCCATTCTGGGCATTGGGCGTTTCCGGTGTTGCGCCGTTGCCTGTAATTTTCAATCCACCGAACAGCAGTGGCCGATTCCATATGGTAACCCGGTTTTTTAGCCACTGATCCCAGCCGGGCGAGAGAGAGAGGAAAAAGGGTATGGCTGCCTCCGGCCAGATGAGCAGGTCACTCTCTGTGGCTGCGGATGTTGAGAGCATGTCATAGCGCTGCATCGTCTCTTCAAGGAATGCACGATCCCATTTCAGATCCTGGGAAATGTTTCCCTGAATCAGCGCAGCTGTCTTTGCCTCTCCTTCAAGCTCGACGGGCCGGGGTGCAAACCAGACAAAGGCAATGGAAAAAACAAGTGCGCCTACCGCAGCCGGTGTCATGCGGCGTTCACTGAATGCCGCCAGAGCCACGGCAATCAGGGCAGGCATAAACGCAGCTCCATAGACGCCAATAACAGCCGCCCAGCCAATCGCGGGCGTATCCAGAATGAGATTGCCCAGAGATGTCCAGGGCAGGCCGGTAAAAAGATGGCCGCGTAACCATTCAATCAGCACCGCAGTTGCCGGAAACAGAAGTATGATCCAGTTTCTGTCACCGGAGAATTGGCCTGAGATGCGGACGGCCAGCCAGCCCCACAGGCCGGGGAAGAGGCCAAGCACAAGACCGACCAGCACTACGCAGCCATAGGCCAGCGGGTAATTCAGGCCGCCATAGAGGTGAAATGTGTCTGCCAGCCACCATGAACCGGGACCGAACCAGCCAAAACCGAATGCATAGCTGATCAGAAAGGGGTGATGGCCCCTGATCAACAATCTTGCCCAGATAGCCATAACCATGATCGCCAGCCAGTTCAGGTCATAAGGGGAGAAGGCAAACTGCATGCAGGTGCCGCTGATGAGAGCCAGCATGATCTGCTGTGGCTTAAGCCTCTCTTTCCTCGGCTCCATAAACATGGATCAGTCGTTGTCCATATCCGGTTTGATCAGGATTTGAATGACCCGGCGCGGATCGGCATCCTGAACATGAATATTCAATCCGGCGACATTGATCTGTTCTCCCCTGACGGGAATACGCCCAAGCTCCGTAACAATCAGGCCTCCCACCGTGTCAAAATCACCCTGCGGCAGCTCCAGTTCGAGCAGTTCAGCCAGCTCTTCCACATGCATGCGGGCCTGAACTTCCAGCGCACCGTTCTCTGTTCGCTGGAAGTCCGCACCCTCATCAGCATCGCCGCCCTCATCAATGGAGCCGACAATCTCTTCAAGCAGATCCGAGAGTGTCACCAGTCCGGCGGTGCCGCCAAACTCATCAAGTACAATGGCGATATGACTACCTTCACGCATCTCCGAAAGCAGACCGGATACACGTTCCAGTTCGGATACATTTGGGCATGGGCGAATCAACTCACGCAGTGTGGGGGATTCACCTCGTACCCTTGCTGAAAAGAGATCCCACACATGGATTACACCAAGTACCCGGTCCAGTTCGCCGTCAATAACAGGCAGACGGGTGACGCCACTCTCCGACATCACCTTTTCAACCTCTGCCAGCGGCATGCTGATCTCAACCGACTTGATTTCGGAACGTGGAATCATCACTTCACGGACGCGGGTATCATAGAACTCCACCATGCGTTCCATATAGCGGCGCTGTTCATCCGAATGTATCGCTTCGGCGCGGCTGATCAGCGACAGCAGTTCCTTATCATTGCGGCCGGGCCTTAAACGCTCGATCAGCTTTCGGCGCAGCCACTCCTTCCAGCGTTCAGGCATTGTTTTCACCCTCATCTTCAGGGTAAGGATCATGCAGGCCAAGCCGTTGCATCGCGGCACGCTCATGTTTGTGCATCATTTTTGCGTCCTCATCGTCAATATGGTCGTATCCCAGCAGATGCAACGTAGCATGAATAATCAGGTGGAGCATATGAGCGGCAACAGGCAACGACAGTCTGGCAGACTCCTTTATCGTAAAGGGAACAGCAAGGATCATGTCGCCAAGCGACTCGGCCGGATCAAAGTCCGGGCCGGCTTGCATCGGAAACGAGAGAATATCGGTGACAGCCTCCCTGTTACGCCACCGGCTGTTCAGGGCTGCGACTGTGGCATCATCTGCAAAGCGGATACAGAGAGAAGGCTTGTCGGTAAAACCTGTCTCGATGCAGGCTGTCTGCACAGCCTTGCGGATCTGCTCTTCAGCAGGCAGTACCCCGGCCATTCCTCTGCCTGCACCCACACCATCATCAATGATGATATCAATCATCTTCACGCCTCTCATATGCGTTCACAATCTTCTCAACCAGCCGGTGACGTACCACATCATTGGCGGTCAGGCGGCAGATGCCGACATCTTCGACATTTTCAAGCACCTGTAGCGCATGCAGCAGGCCACTATGCTGATGGTTGGGCAGGTCAATCTGGGTACTGTCTCCGGTGACCACCATCCTTGAGCCGAAGCCCAGCCGGGTCAGAAACATTTTCATCTGGGCGCGTGTTGTGTTCTGTGCCTCATCAAGGATGATAAATGCATCATTGAGTGTGCGGCCGCGCATATAGGCCAGCGGTGCAATTTCAATGCGCCCGGTCTCCATCATGGCGTTCATCTTTTCAATGCCCAGCATATCGGTCAGCGCATCAAACAGCGGGCGCAGGTATGGATCCACCTTCTGTTGCAGGTCACCCGGCAGGAAGCCGAGGCGTTCACCTGCCTCTACGGCCGGACGTGTCAGAATAATGCGTTCAACTTCATGCGAATTAAGTGCAACCACGGCTGCGGCAACCGCCAGATAGGTCTTGCCGGAACCCGCAGGGCCGATGGCGAGGGTCAGCGTATTATCATGAATCGCTTTCAGATAATTACGCTGATTGGCTGTTTTTCCCCGGATATGGCGGCGTCCGGCAATCAGTAGATGCCCCTGCCTGTCGCTGCTGTCTTCACTTTGAGGCGAATGCTCGGGGTTGAGACCACCGGCCAGTATGCCTTCAATATCAATCTGCGTTAGCGAGCCCCCTTCCAGTTGTTCGGCAAGTTGCCGCATGGCTGTGACGGCTTCTGACACCTGTTCACCCTCAACATGCCACATGCCGGGTTTGCCCAGAAAACGGACATGAAAGTGTGACTCCAACTGTTTGAGCGTCCGGTTGCCCGGTCCACAGAGTGCTGCCAGCATCGAGGTTCCAAGTGAGGAAAGATCAATTGTCTGACTGCTAGGCAAGAGAGAGCTCTCCGCGTAACGACTGCCCATAGGCTTCGGTAATACGGACAGGCACAATCTGTCCGATCTGACGCGGTTGACCACGGAAGTGGACAATTTTGAAATCCGGTGTGCGCCCCTGCATGTCACCCTCGTTTTTACCCGTTTTTTCCACCAGGATATCCAGTGTTTTACCGACCTGGCGTTTCGTGGCCGCTCTGGCCTGCTCGCGCATCAGGTCAAGCAGGGTCTGCAAACGGGCGTCTTTGACGCTCTCGGGAATATTATCCTCAACCTTGGAGGCCGGTGTGCCCGGACGGGGTGAGTATTTAAAGCAGAAGGAGGAGTCGTAACCGACACGCCGTACCAGATCGAGGGTCTCTTCAAAATCTTCATCGCTTTCACCCGGATAGCCAACAATAAAGTCTGAAGAGAGGGCAAGATCGGGACACTGCTCACGCAACTCATCAATAATACGGAAATAGTCGTCACGTGTGTGGCCGCGATGCATGGCTTTAAGTATTCGGTCCGAACCGCTCTGAACAGGCAGGTGCAAAAATGGCATCAGTTGTGGGAGTTCACCAAAGGCGACGGCCAGTTCAGAGGTCATCTCCATCGGATGGCTGGTAATAAAACGCAGACGTTTCAGGCCTTCAAGTTCTGCAACGGCATAGAGCAGCATGGTGAAGTCCCACTCCTCGCCATCCGGCCCTTCACCCCGGTAGCCGTTGACATTCTGGCCCAGAAGATTGACCTCAACCACACCCCTGGCCAGCAGCTTGCGGCACTCATCAAGCACATCATGCACCGGACGGGAGAGTTCAGGGCCGCGTGTGTAGGGTACGACACAGAAGGTGCAGAATTTGTCACATCCCTCCATGATGGTCACAAAGCCTGAAACACCGTGAGTTTCAGGCACCGGCAGGTGATCAAACTTTTCGATCTCGGGCATGTCGATAGAGGTAAGCCGGACACGTTCACGGCGAATCTGCTTCACCATTTCCGGCAGATTATGGTAGGTCTGAGGACCAAAAACGATATCGACATAGGGGGCGCGTTTCTGAATGCGCTTACCCTCCTGCTGTCCGACACAACCACCGACACCAATAATCAGGTCAGGTCTTTTGTCCTTGATCTTTTTATAGCGGCCAAGCTCTGAATAGACTTTCTCCTCGGCCTTTTCACGTACCGAGCAGGTGTTCATCAGGATAACATCGGCATCTTCAGGCGCTGCGACAAGACGCAGGCCATAGGCCTCCTTCATCAGATCAACCATACGGGATGAGTCATACTCATTCATCTGGCAGCCGTATGTTTTAATGAAAAGTGTGTCCAGAGCGTTACCTGAACGCGGGTGTTTGATCGTCTCGTTTAACATGGAGAGTGCAATGCTAGCGGAAACGGGGGAATTTCAACAAGCAGTAGCTTGTTTTCGCCTCTCTACGGATATACCGGGTTTTCACACCTTCCTAGGAGAAGATCTGTTGCATCTCGGCCAGACCATCTTCCAGTTCAATTTCAACGGCAGCCAGTTTGGTTTCGGAAATGCCAAGACGCTGAATCGGCTGGAAATGCTCGAGCTCCACACCCTCACCAATGGCATCAAAGAGCACATTATAACCATTGCGCTGCACCAGGAAGTCTGCGGCATCAATATAATCAATCAGTATATCACGAGGCCGGTCATCGGCTTCAATACCGTGATGAGAGGCTACGGTGGCAAAAATATCAGGCATGTCCCAATGGTTCAGCAGTCGTCCGCCCATTTCACGGTGCAGTTGCCGGATAATCTGTATCTGCTCCTCCATTGTGCAGACTGTAAGTTCTTCCGGTACGGCACAGGCAACAGCAGGTACGCCGACATCATGAATAATGCCGGCCAGGAATGCCTCTTCGGGCTCTGCACTGCGAATCAGGCGTGCCAGGTGCTGGGCGGCCACCGCAACAAGAAGCGAGTGGCGGGATACTGTACGCAGGATCTTTTTCAGGGTTTTGTCTTTCACCTGCATATGCAGTTTACTTGAAATGGCAATCAGCAGTTGCAGGGTTCTGCGGCCTCCGAGTCGCTGAATAGCCATGGGCAGACTTCGAACCTCGTAATTGCCGCTTTTAAATTTGGCGCTGTTGGCAATGCGTAGCACGGTGGCTGAAAATGTCGGATCATCGCCGATCACCCTGGCGATATCAGCAGCGCCCTTGCTTTCATCTTCAACAATTTCACGTACCTTGATTACCGCTTCGGGAAGCACGGGGAGCTTGGCCTCACCGTTATTGAAACGTTCACGAATCAGGTCGGCAATATGGAACGTATTTGAACTCATAAATCCTCTCCCATCAGGCGGATAATCTCTTCAACCGAACGGTTGGAAACCGAGCGCGGTGCGATACGGTAGACCTCTTCTACCGTGGTCTGCCCCTTCAGCACCTTGTACAGGCCATCTTCCATCAGGGAGAGAAGGTCGGTGCTTTCGCAACTGATTTGGCGCACTTCATGTGAAGTCTTGCGTTCCAGAATTGCTTCACGAACATCTTCATTCAATATCAGTAATTCATGCAGGGCGGTGCGTCCGTGGTAGCCGGTGCCGTAGCAGGTGCCGCACCCGATGCCACGGTAGAAGGTGTTCCTTTTCAGATTCTTATCGTCCAGCCCGATCATGTTGGCAATGCGCTTGTTCGGCATATAGGCCTGTTTGCAGTCCGGACATATGGTTCGAATCAGGCGCTGTGCCAGAATGCTTACGACCGTGGATGAAATGAGGAAGGTTTCGATGCCCATATCGATCAGGCGTAACAGGCCGCCAATGGAGTCTTCGGTGTGAAAAGTGGTCAGTACCTTGTGCCCTGTCAGAGCTGCCTGAACCGCCACCTGGGCGGAGTTTTTGTCACGCACCTCACCGAGTACGATGATATCCGGATCCTGGCGCACGACAGCCTTCAGAGAGTTGTCAAATGTTCGGCCTGCCTTATTATCTACCGAGCACTGCATAATACCATCAATGACATACTCCACCGGGTCTTCCAGTGTAATGATCTTGGTTGTGGGCCGGTTCAGGTAATCGATGGCTGCATAGAGCGTGGTAGTTTTACCTGAGCCTGTCGGTCCGGTAATAATGATAACGCCTGTTGGTACATCCAGCGCATCATGCTTGAAGCGTTCCATTACCCCACGGCTCATCTGTACCTGTTCAATTGTCTTCAGGCCGCCATCACGGCGCAGGATGCGCATCACCAGGTTCTCACCATGCAGGGTGACATAGGTGGACATACGGAAGTCAGCCTCTATATCACCGATATGACGTGTGATACGACCATCCTGATGCCGACGGTTGTCGGCAATATCCATCTCCCCGAGAACCTTCAGGCGGGCAGTGACACGCTGGGCCAGTTCGGAAGGCAGATCCATTTTATGGATCAGTACGCCATCCATGCGGAAACGGATACGCAGGTGGTTTGCCATCGGTTCCAGATGAATATCACTGGCATGGTCGCGGATGGCTAACAGAAGAATGCTGTCAACAATCTCGGCCACCTGGTCCTTCTGGCCGGCTGCATGCTCACCGCTGCCATGAGTCATTTTGCTGATCAGCGATGTCAGCGTGCCACGTGCAGAGATGGCGATGATCGCCTCTTTGCCGGTGACCTCTTCAATTTCGCGAATAGCCCGGGAGTTCAAGGGATCGGCAGTAACGATGGAAACCTTGTTTTTCCCTTCGTCATAAGGAACGGTCAGATTGTTTTTCAGGAACTTGATGGAAAACTTTTTAATCAACTCCTGGTCAACCATATCAATATCAATATGCATCAGCGGTATGCCAAGCTGTTCAGAGAGGGCTTGCGCCAGCTTTCTGTCGTCAATGAACTCAAGATCGATAAGAATCTGGCCCATGCGCTTGCCAGGTTCCCTCATCATGACCTCTTCGGCCTGTTGCAGCTGTTTTAGCGAGATATAACCGAGTTCACAGACCAGTTCACCCATACGGAAGGAGCGCCCGTGTTTTCGAATCAGGCGGCGATGTTCATCCTCGGTAATCAGCCCCAGTTCGATGAGAATGGCGGAGAGCAGTTTGCTGTTTTTCAGTTTTGACTGGACACGGATCGCTTTATCAATGGCGCTGGCAGGGATTCCAACATCTTCAATCAACAGCTGGGCGAAGCGACCGCCGGGGCAGGAAGCTATATCGGGAAGTGCTGATTTTGTGTCGGACTGCTGTGCCATGAGAATTCTCCTGCGTCCAATACAGATGAAAAGGCTTTATCTGCTCATTTGGTTCATAGTCGGAAAAAGAAGCAGGAATGATGCCAATATGCCGGTTTGAGAGATGAAGTTTGCCGGATGCTAGCCTATTTCGGCCATGTCTACGGCAACAATGCGGGAAACACCGGCCTCCGGCATGGAGACGCCGACCAACCGGTCCGCCTTCTGCATGGTAATCTTGTTGTGTGTAATCGCCAGGAACTGAACCTTGTCAGCCAGCTCTTTGATCATGTCATTATAGCGACCGACATTGGCATCATCGAGCGGTGCATCGACCTCATCGAGGATACAGAAGGGCGCTGGCTTGATCTGGAATATTGAGAAGACCAGCGCTACGGCAGTCAGCGCCTTCTCGCCACCGGACATGAGCGTAATGTCACCCAGTCGTTTACCCGGCGGCTGGGCAACAACATTAACACCCGCCGTCAGTACATCTTCGGAATCAAGCTGCAGTTCAGCACGACCGCCACCGAAGAGGCGGGGGAATGTCTCTTTGAAGATTCGGTTGGTCTCTTCAAATACATCAATGAAGCGCTGGCGCATGGTGCGATCAATACGGGTGATAGTATCGGTCAGGGTGTTCAGACTCGCCTCAAGGTCATCTGCCTGTTCACTCAGGAACTGTTCGCGTTCGGACGCCTGCTGGAACTCTTCAATAGCCAGCAGGTTGACCGGTCCGAACCTGCTCAGACGCTCCTCCAGCTCCCGCGCCCGCTGGACGATCCTGTCGGCATCCTCCTCATCAGAGGCATCCAGGCCATCAAGCAGATCCGGGGCGGAGGTTCTGAAGCGCTGGCTGATCTCCTCTTCGAGATCCTGAATGCGCGCCTGCTCGGTAGCCAGGTGAATCTCCACCTTTTGGCGGGCTTCATTTTCCTGCTTGCTGTCGATACGCGCATCACGCTCAGCACGTTCGCAGTCGTGAACAGCCTGCTGTAGCTCGTGGCCTTTCTGGCGAATGGCATTGAGTGCCCGGTGAGCGGCTTCAACCCTTTCTGCTGCCTCACGCAGTTCTCTGTCCAGTTCTATGTGCTCAGCGGTGGCAGCAATATCAACATTGACCTTTTCAAGCTGCTCCAGGTCCTGTCGGATTTTTGCAGTCAGCTGTTCGTATTCCTGTGCAACTCTCCGATATTCACGGTCCAGGTTTTCCAGCGCCTGTTGATGCAGTGCCAGCGCCTGCTCGGAAGCAGCCAGTTCACTTCTGGCCTGATGCAGTTGCTGTTCACACTGCCGCTGCCTCTCTGTCTGTGCATCCAGCCTTTTTCCGGCTTCAATCTGTTGCCTGTCATCCATGTTGGTCAGCCCATGCTGTTGCGCTTTCCAGTGCTGAATATCCTGGCTTATTTCACTCTTTTCTGTAGTCAGGTGTGTAATGCGTGATCGGATGGCATGCTGTTCATCTTCATGGCGCCGCAGCTCTGCCTGAGAAGCTTTAAGTGCGCTCTCGGACTCTGTCGCTTCAAGATGCTTTGCCTGCCATTCCTGCTGCTGCAGAGTTAGCGCCTCTTCGGCCTGGATAACCTTCTGCTCCAGTGTTTCAAGTTGTTGTTCGGCCCTTTTCAGTTTGGCTTCACATTCACGCTGCTCTCTTTGCAATGCCAGACGACGGGCGGTATGGCTTTGTGCTGGCGGAATTAGCCAGCCATCCGGTTCCAGGCGCCAGCCGTCGTGGCTTACAAGGCAGTGATGTTCGGCAGGTTTGGCACTGAATATATCGTTGCATAACAGGATATGTGAGAATAGAGGGTGTAACGGATGTTCCTGAGACAGTCCGATCGCCGCTGCCAGACTTCTGTTTGGAATTTCCCTGTTTTTAACAAGGCCGGATGCGAACATGGCAATCGGCGCCTCTTTGGCCTCGTTACAGAGGCTATGCCATACGGAGAGGTCGGGATTGCTTGGCAGACTTACATCCGCGGCACGTCCGCGTAGTGCGGCGGCAACGGCCTGCTCCAGCCCTTCCGGAACCTGAAGTGACTCATCAACCCAGACAGCGCCTCTGGAGCGCATCTGTTCACGCAGGGTCTCCGGCACATCCTGATGCTCCAGCTGGGCGGCCAGTTCGCGTGATCTGCCACGCAGCGTACGCACCTTTTGCTCACACTCTGCACGCGCACTGATTGCCGCTTCACGGTTGGCTCTGCACACATCCAGTCTGTTCCGGGCATGTTCAAGCTGTTCGATTGCAGTGGCAACCTTCATTTCTGTATTTTCAGCATTTGTACGTGAGCGGGAGATTGTCATTTCACCTTCAGTCAGGCGGCTTTGCATCTCTTCAAGTTGGCGTTGAACAGCCTGCTGCCGTGCCTCAAGGCGTTCCAGTGCGCTGCGGGATTCCTGACGGCGCTTCTCCTGGTTCTCAAAAATGCTGCGCAGCCGTTCATACTCGGCCAGAAGCAGGTCGCGCTGTTCACGCGCTGCAGTATACTGCTCCTGAGCCTTTTTGAGCCTGGCCTGTGCATCAATATTTGCCTGTTTCAGGCGGCTGTCATCACTGGACGCCATCTGCCCTTTCAGGCGCTTCATCTCGCTGGCCAACTGTTCCGAGCGGCGTTTCGACTCTTCAATGCGCTGCTCAAGCCCGCCCTTGCGTTCACTCAGAAGTTTGCGTTCACCCGCCATGCGCTCAGCCTGCTGCTGCAGCGCCGCCCGCTCCTGTTCGGCCTGGCGCAGCTGGTCCTGTTTCAGTTGTGCCTCGCCTTCATAGGCAACCAGATTTTCACGTGCGCGGCTTAACTGCTTTTCTGCCTGGCTGTGGATGCCGGCTTTTTCCGCCTCCTGTTTCCGGGCTTCGGCAAGCTGCAACCTGATCGCATCAAGTTGCCGGTTCAGCTGACGATAGCGGATAGCAAAACTGCGGGCCTGCAGTTGTTCGCACTCCTCCTGTAATACCTTGAATCGTTCAGCGCGGGATGCCTGCTGACGGAGGCTGCGGCACTGTGAGCGCACCTCTTCAAGCAGATCGGTTACACGTTCCAGATTCTGCCGGGTTGAATTCATCTTGAGTTCGGATTCACGGCGGCGGGAGCGGTATTTCATTACACCGGCTGCCTCTTCAAAGAGCATGCGCCGCTCTTCGGGCTTGGCAGTAATCATTCGGGAGATGGAACCCTGCTCGACAATGGCATAGGCACGTGTCGAGATGCCGGTATCAAGGAAGAGATCGACAATATCCTTGATGCGAACCATTTTTCCGTTGATAAAGCCATCGGAACCGCCCTCGCGGGTCAGGCGTCTGCGAACACGGATTTCGTCCAGTTCATGGTATGGACTGGGAAGTTGCCCCTTCTCGACAGCAAAGGTCAGCTCAACATCACACAGGGCGACCGGTGGACGGCTCTCCGAGCCCTGAAAGATCAGGTCATCCATAACCCCGCCACGCAGGTGTTTGGCCGAGTGCTCGCCCAGCACCCAGCGGATGGCATCGACAATATTGGATTTGCCGCAGCCATTCGGCCCGACAATGGAAGTAATGCCATCGCCCAAATCAATCTTGGTCGGATCCACGAAGGATTTGAATCCGGCAAGTTCAAGCCGTTTCAACCGCATGACACCCTCATGATAAAGCTGCCTTGTTAAAGTGGTTTATCATCAGGAGGCTTACCATACATGAGGTGAGGCTTGATGCTACTATCATATACAGTACAATCAATTGGGCTGACGCAGCGGCCATGGGTGCGCTGCCGGCCAGAATCATGCCGACAAAGATGCCGGGCATATGCACCAGTCCAACCACTTTCAGGGTATCCACTGTCGGAATCATGGCGGTACGGATGCCGTCACCGGCTCTGCCTTCCGTACCCATGCGTTCAAACATGATGGAGATGGCATTCATGCCGTTGGCGGCAATCATGCTTCCAAGTGGAATCAGGGTGCGGGTATCTGCATCAATGGCCCCTGTAAAGGCCAGCCATGGCAATGTGATCGCACAGCCGCAGGCAAGGCCTGTTGTGCCGGAGAGCCAGGCCCTTCTATCACCGGTGTGGTATCGGGCGCTGTTGTGTCCTGCCAGCATACAGAAGCCAAGAATTATCAGTATCTGTGCAAGGTGTGACTCAATATCGAATATCCAGTGCAGTACAAACGCCAGCACCAGCAATTGCAGCAGCCCCCTCAGTGAGGCGATAAGCATCTTTTTTGAAATGCCAAGCTTTTCGCGTCTGGCCCACAATGCGGCTCCGGCCAGCAACAGCCATGCAGCCATCAGGGGAACAAACGTATCGAAGAACTGATCCGGCACTTGTTAACGTCTGTTCAGAGGCGTGAAACGTCTGCCAACCGCAGAAAAAGTTGACGTAAACGGGAGAGCAGCGCCAGACGATTGTTTCGGAGTGCCTCATCATCAACCATCACCATAACATCATCGAAGAAGGCGTTAACGGTTTCACGCAGGCCTGCAAGCAGGTCAAGCTGATCCTTTGGATCCTCAGGAAAGGCTGTCTCAGCCTCCTGAAGTGCTGAATAGAGGCTCTTCTCAGCCTCTTCGGCAAACAGTGCCGTATCAATTTCGGCAGAAACCGCCTCTGTCTTCTTAAGGATGTTGGCAATTCGTTTGTTGGCCGCAGCCACTGCCTGACCTGTTTCCGAATCTGCAAATGCAGCCAGCAGAGTGGCCACCCTCAGGTGGTAGTAAAGCGGGCGCTCAACCGGCACCGAAAGCGCCGCATCCAGGGCCGGACGGGAGGTGTTCAGCGTATCCGCCATGCCGAGCATGCGTTCAATGATGAATGTACGGACGTTGTAACGGGTCTCATCAGAGATGGCAATGGTGACGCGCTGCTGGTTCCACTGTTTGGCCGCTTCATTCAGCAGATGGGTCAGCGTCATGTTTACCGGCATCGACGTATCCGTCAGCAGGCGGATCAGGCCGATGGCGGCGCGTCTTAAGCCGAAAGGATCGGCGCTGGCTGTCGGGATGCGGCCCAGGTGGAAGTAGCCAAGCAGCTTGTCTGTACGTTCGGCAATGCCGATTGCACGGGCAATGCTGTGGGCCGGCAGTTTATCGTCCGCTCCTGTCGGCGCATAGTGTTCGGTGATGGCCTGGGAGACTTCGAATGATTCGCCATCCATGCCTGCATAAATGCCGCCCATATACCCCTGCAGTTCAGGGAACTCTCCAACCAGCCCTGTTGTCAGGTCTGATTTGCACAGATAGGCAGCCCGCTGGGCCTCATTGGCATTCACGCCAAGGTGAGCTGCATTGTCCAGCACAAAGGAGCGCATGCGCCGAACCTGGTCACCGACCATGCCCAGCCCCTCCTGGAAGACAACTTCATTCAGTTTCTCAACGCGATCTTCCAGCGACTCTTTCGGGTCACGATCGAAATAGAATGCGGCGTCGGCCAGGCGCGCATTCACCACCCGTACATTGCCGTGCGCAACGGCGGCCGGATCTTTGGAGTGAATATTTGCCACAGCGAAAAAGCAGTTGCTTTTGCCGCCATCTTTGTCACGGGCCGAGAAGCAGCGCTGATGATGCTTCAGTTCGATACGGCTGACTTCTTCCGGCAGTCTCAGGAAGGCTTCGTCATAACGGGCCGCTATTACCTTCGGCCACTCCACCAGATCGGTAACCTCTTCCAGCAGTGCCGTATCCTCAATCAGTTCCACGCCTTCTGCAGCAGCAGCGCCATGAAGCTGAGATGCAATTGAAGCTTTGCGTGCATCCCTGTCAGCCTCGACAAACTGGGATTTCAGCCAGCCAAACGGATCGGTAACATCCATTTCGCCCACACTTCCATGAATGCGGTGGCCACGAGATTCAATACCGCTTTCAACCCCGGCGAAACTGAAAGGAATGATTTCATCACCAAGCCTTGCGACAATCCAGCGAACCGGGCGGATAAAGGCGTCATCGCGGTTGGCGCCATCCTGCCATTTCATTTGTTTGGGGCTAGGCAGCTTGCGCAATATCTCCGGCATGGCCTCGGCCAAAACATCAACAGCCTTCAGGCCTTTACGAGGTATAATGGCCCGCATATATCTGGTTTTGCCGTCACCTTTACAGGCAAGTTCAAAATCCGAGACCTTTAATCCCGACTTGCGCGCAAAACCTTCGGCCGCTTTGGTCGGTGCTCCGTCTTTAAATGCAATATTTTCAGGCGGCCCCCAAATTTCCTCTTTATAGTCAGGTTGTTTTAAACAACAAGCGGTTGCATAAACCAGAAGCCTTCTTGGCGTCACGCCTGACCGGAGATTCTCAGGGGCAAAGCCTTTGTTATTTAAGAGGCAGTCAATTTTGATACGTAGCTCTTCCCCCATATCCGGAGCGACACCCGCCGGGATTTCTTCCACGCCGATTTCAATTAACAGTGGTTTCTTTTCGTTGGCACTCATTGGTCAACCCCCGCATAGGCACGGGCCACGGTTCGGGCAAGTCCCCGGACACGGCCAATGAAGCGTTGCCGTTCGGCCACCGAGATTGCCCCCCGGGCATCCAGCAGATTGAAGGCATGTGATGCTTTCATCACCTCTTCATAGGCAGGCAGCACAAGATTGTCTTCGGTCAGGCGTCTGCAGTCCGCTTCGGCACGATCAAACTGCTCATGCAGCCAGCCGGTATCGGCAAGGTCAAAATTGTAGGTGGAGAACTCCACCTCATTGCGGTGGAACACTTCGCCATAGCTGACCTTTTTACCATCGGCAGTCTCCACCCAGGTCAGGTCGAATACGTTTTCCACACCCTGGATATACATGGCCAGGCGTTCCAGCCCGTAGGTGATTTCGCCCGGTGTGCGGGAGAGCTCTACGCTGCCGACCTGCTGGAAATAGGTGAACTGGGTGATCTCCATACCGTTAAGCCACACTTCCCAGCCAAGGCCCCATGCGCCCAGAGTTGGTGATTCCCAGTCATCTTCGACAAAGCGGATATCATGCACTTCCGGGTCAATGCCGATTTTTCGCAATGAGTCGAGATAGAGATCAAGTATGTTTTCCGGCGCAGGCTTCAGGATCACCTGAAACTGATAGTAGTGCTGCAGGCGGTTCGGGTTTTCGCCATAGCGGCCGTCGGTGGGCCTGCGGCATGGCTGTACATAGGCGGTGCTCCAGTCATTGCCATCGAGCACGCGCAGGAATGTGGCCGGATGAAAGGTACCTGCGCCCATGGAACTGTCATAAGGCTGCTGAATGACGCAGCCCTGCTCTGCCCAGTAGTGTTGTAGTGTAAGAATCAAATCCTGAAAGGTCACCGCGTTATGCTCCCGAAAGCTTTGGCACAAAGCCTAGCTGCGCTTGTGGCTCTTCGCTAGAAGTCTTTATAAAGTCTCTTTGCCAGCAATATCCGTTTGCGTGATGAGGGTCACGGAAGATATTGGAGCGATTTTGATCATTGCACACCCCTGCGGATGTTTCCGTTGCATGGGGCGGTTGAGAAGGAGAAGACTATGGATATTGATTTTAAATGGTTTGAGGACAATGTTTTTCATCGTTATCTGAATATGGATGAGCAGAATGTCCTGAGCCGGTCTGTGCATATCGCAGAGTTCAGAAAGGGCGATGTGTTGATCGCTGAGGGCGAACATTGCGACGGTCTCTATCTTCTCTATTCAGGGCGCGCCAGTGTGCTACATAGCAGCCATGGTGAAAAGGTGCGAGTCAGTGAGGTTGGCGAAGGGGCGCAACTGGGCGATATGGCCATATTTGATGATGCACTTTCCAGTGCAACCATCACGGCACTTTCAGATTGTGTGGCCTACAAGCTGCCGCGTCATGCTTTGGATCATCTGATGGCATATCGTCATGAAATGGCAAAAGATATCATGATGAATACCATTCGGCAGCTGTCTGCCATTGTTCGCAGCATGAACAGTTCCAATGCCTATTCCCTGCAGTATATCTATGGTCGCCGTGTCTGATTGTTTATCCTGATGAATTGAGGATCCGCGATGCGGGGAACTATTTAGTCTAGCAGTCTGTCGGACTCAACTCATGGCAGAGCATTATTAACCGGAGTATCATC
>CAZLJF010000018.1:0-35984 GCA_964559845.1 uncultured Zetaproteobacteria bacterium
CCGGTTTTCAAGACCGGTACATTCGGCCAGCTCTGTCACCCTTCCGTGCGCGGCGTAATATAGCCACTCGCTAATCATTTGCAATCATCGTCCGGCCACCGAGATAAGGCTGCAGTGCAGCAGGTAACTTCACCGTACCGTCTGCCTGCCAGCCATTCTCCAACAATGCAACCAGCGTACGTCCAATCGCAAGCCCCGAACCATTCAATGTAGCCACAGGCATCGGCTTCCCATCTTCACCACGAACGCGGATATTGGCCCGACGCCCCTGAAACTGCCCAAAAGAGGAGCAGGAAGAGATTTCCCGGTACACACCCTGGCTTGGCAGCCATACCTCAAGATCAAAGGTTTTCTGGGCCGAAAAGCCGATATCCCCTGTGCACAACTCCACCACACGATACGGCAGCTCCAGTGCCTGCAGCACCGCCTCGGCATGCGAGGTCAAATCATCCAGCGCACTCAATGCATCCTCAGGCTTTACCAGTTGAACCAGCTCCACCTTGTCAAACTGATGCTGGCGGATCATGCCGCGTACATCACGACCGGCAGAGCCGGCCTCACGACGAAAACAGGGAGTATAGGCGCAATGTCTGATCGGCAACGTATCTCTGTCAAGAATCTTATCCCGGTAAAGATTGGTTACAGGTACTTCAGCCGTCGGGATCATGAACAGCTCTTCGCCTTCCAGCTTATAGAGATCATCCTCAAATTTTGGAAGCTGGCCGGTAGCTGTCATGGTCTTTCGGTTGGCAATCACAGGCACCCATACCTCTTCATAACCATGCCGGTCTGCGTGCAGATCGAGCATAAACTGCATCAGTGCACGCTCAAGCCTGGCGCCCGCCCCCTTCAGCACAGAAAAACGGCTTCCGGCAAGTGCAGCACCTGCCTCAAAATCAAGAATCCCGAGATTTTCACCAATATCCCAGTGTGCAGGAACCTCATCCGTCCGTGGCTCACCCCAGCGACGAAGTTCAATATTACCATCTTCATTATCGCCATCAGGCACAGAGTCAAGTGGTGGATTCGGAATCTCCAGCAACACGCTGGAAAACTCAGCCTCCGCCTCCCTGGCAACCGCATCCAGCTCTTTCACCTTGCGCGACACTTCACCCATCAGCGCCATTTCTTCCGATGCATCCTTACCGGCGCCCTTCTTCTGTCCAATCAGCTTGGATACCCGGTTGCGCTCCGCCTGAAGCGCCTCCAGCTCTCCCTTCAACTCACGCTGGCGCACATCCAGAGCCCTTGCCCGCCCCCATGCGGAACCGGCAGCAACCACATCATCTCCGCGCCGGGCAAGGGCTGCCTGCATGAGATCGAACTCGGTTCGAAAAGCCTTGCGATCAATCATTCAACGGATCCTTCATCACCCGAATCATCCTGCTTCTCAACCACCCGCACAGCACCAATGACGCGCTCCTCCGATGTGCAATCAATCAGTTTTACACCCTGCGTATTACGGCCAATCACCGAGACACCATCCATGCGGATACGAACCAAACGACCGGTATCTGTCATCATCATCACCTGATCATCTTCCACGACCTGAATCGCAGCCACCATTGCACCATTACGACCACCGGTCTTCAGTGTGAACACACCCTGACCACCCCGCTTCTGGGAATTATACTCTTCCACAGAGGTACGTTTGCCAAAGCCATTCTCCGAGACAGCCAGCAGACATGCACGCTCTACCACCAGTGACATGGCAATCACATGATCTCCCTTCGGCATGCGCATACCGGTCACTCCGCGTGTACTTCGTCCCATAGGCCGAACATCGGTCTCGGCAAAACGAATCGTTTTGCCGCCACTGGAAGCCAGCATGATATCCTGACTTCCATTAGAACGAACCACACCAATCAGGTCATCGTCATCATCAATCTTGATGGCGATAATACCGTTGGCACGGATATTCCTGAAATCCGAAAGGCTTGTCTTCTTGACCACGCCATTGCGGGTTGCCATGACAATGTAGTGCTCATCGTCAAATTCGCGAATTGCCAATGTGGCCGAGATACTCTCGCCCTTCTCAACCGGCAACAGGTTCACCAATGCTTTGCCGCGAGCAGCACGGCCAGCCTGCGGCACTTCATACACCTTCTTGCGGAACACACGTCCGCGATCCGAGAAGAAGAGCAGGTAATCGTGCGTTGAGGCAACCATCAACTGCGCCACAAAATCCTCTTCCTTGGTGATCATTGCTGTTTTGCCCTTGCCACCCCTGCGCTGGGCACGATAGAGAGAGGCAGCATTGCGCTTGATATATCCCTCATTGGAGATGGTTACCACCATATCCTCTTCGGTGATCAGATCCTCCACCGAAAGCTCAGCAGTCTCATCCACAATCTGGGTACGGCGCGGATCAGCATATCTGTCACGCACCTCTTCCAGCTCTTCAACAATCACATCCATCAGCAGCTTCTCATCAGCCAGAATGGCTTTCAGGCGTGTAATCAGCGCCTGCACCTCTTCGAACTCCGCCTTGATCTTGTCGCGCTCAAGACCTGTCAGGCGCTGCAGCCGCATATCCAGAATCGCCTGTGCCTGTTTATCAGAGAGGCCAAAACGCTCCATCAGCCCTGTCTTGGCCTCAGCCCCGGTCCGGCTGCCACGAATCAGCCTGATCACTTCATCGATATTATCGAGTGCGATCAGCAGCCCTTCCAGGATATGGGCACGGGCTTCGGCCTTGGCGAGATCAAACAGACAGCGGCGGGTAACCACCTGGCGACGGTGGTCAACAAAGTGGTGCAGCAGTTCGCGTACACCGCACAGCTTCGGTTGACCATCAACCAGTGCCAGAAGGTTACAACCGAAATTGCATTGCAACTGGGTATGCTTGTAGAGGTTGTTAAGAATGACCTCCGGAATCTCATTCCGCTTCAGTTCGATGGCGATACGCATGCCATCACGATCAGACTCGTCCCGCAGATCCGAAATGCCTTCCAGCTTCTTGTCACGGACAAGTGCCGCGATATTCTCAATCAGTTTTGCCTTGTTTACCTGATAAGGCAGTTCATTGATGATCAGGGATTCACGTTTGGTGCGCGAATTGATCTCCACTATGGCCTTGGCACGCATCGTGATCGAGCCTCGTCCGGAGATGAACGCGTCACGCATCCCTTTACGGCCATAGATAAAGCCGCCGGTCGGGAAATCCGGGCCCGGCATGATCTGCATCAGCTCTTCATCATCGATATCGGGATTCTTGATCAGTGCAATGGTTGCATCAATGCTTTCGCCCAGGTTATGTGGCGGAATATTGGTTGCCATACCAACGGCGATACCTTGGGAACCATTAACCAGAAGATTCGGATACTTGGCCGGTAGCACCTTTGGCTCGGAAAGCGAGTCATCATAGTTCGGACCAAAATCGACGGTATCCTTATCAATATCGACAAGCAATTCAGCCGCCACACGGCTCATACGTGCTTCGGTATAACGCATTGCCGCAGGTGAATCGCCATCAACAGAGCCGAAGTTACCCTGACCATCCACAAGTGTATGGCGCATGCTCCACGACTGAGCCATACGAACGAGCGCATCATAGACGGCGGAATCGCCATGTGGGTGATATTTACCAATCACATCACCGACAACACGTGCCGATTTCTTGTAGGGCTTATCATGCGTACAACCAAGATCCTGCATGGCATAAAGAATGCGACGATGAACAGGCTTCAAACCATCACGGGCATCCGGCAGGGCGCGCCCGATAATGACACTCATCGCATAATCAAGGTAGGAGCGTTTCATCTCCTCCTCAATCAAAACAGGAACAGCAGGATTCAGGTTCTCTTCCATATGCTTATGTCTCCAAAACCGCTAAAAATGGTGCCCTCGACAGGAGTCGAACCTGTGGCCTACCGCTTAGGAGGCGGTTGCTCTATCCAGCTGAGCTACGAGGGCTGGCGGGCTGCATGATAACTGCATAATGCTCATCCTGCACCCTTCAACTGACATCAGTCTATCTATCGAATAAATAAGAAGTTATATGGAGTCCCTGACTTTTTTCAGGGCATCTCTGACGTGAACGAAGTATTTTCATCCGCTCATCTGTTTTATATTAATAAGAGATCAGAGTATGAACCGGCACATCGTCCAGCAGTTCCCTGCCATTGAGAAAACCCAGTTCGATGACAAACAGGCATGCAGACACTTCCGCACCAAGCTGACGTACCAGATTTACTGTTGCCCGGGCAGTTCCCCCTGTTGCCAGAAGATCATCCACAACAACAATTTTATGCCCTGCACTTAACGCATCCCGATGAATCTCCAGCGCATCAAAACCATACTCAAGTTCATACTCGATCTGGTGGACTTCGGCTGGCAGCTTGCCCGGTTTTCTTACCGGAACAAAGCCAAGACCGATCTGCTGCGCCAGGGCAGCTCCAAAGAGAAAACCTCTGGACTCAATACCGACAATAGCATCAATATCCTGCGGCATCAGACATGCCAGCTGTGAAACCGATGCAGAGAAGGCCGGGCCATTGGCCAACAACGGCGAAATATCTTTAAAAGTGATTCCCGGTTTAGGAAAGTCCGGAATATCACGAATGTAATCACGCAGGTTCACTGCGGCATATGAGCTCAAATAATCTCCTTTAATGTGATCTTTTCCGAATCCATAAGTGTACGCAGTTTTTGCAGGGCAACAACCTGAATCTGACGAATACGCTCACGGGTGACACCCATATGCTGACCAATTGCCTGCAACGTCCACGGATCCCCGGCCTTGTCCAGGCCGTAGCGAAGACGAACAACCTCCTGCTCTTTCGTCGTCAGCCTCGCCATCCAGCCGGTCAGCATGTCATCGCGAATGGTGGCATCAAGGTGATCACCCGGCAGTTCAGCAGAAACATCTTCGGTAATATCGTAGAGCGTAAAATCGCCATCGTCATGCAGCACATTATCTGCACTCTCGGTCGGTGCGGTAACACCCATAAGCGTCTGAATTCGCTCGCTGCTTTTACCCATATGTGTTGCAATTTCTTTTTCTGTTGGCTCGCGACCCAGCAATGCACGGAGTTCATTGGCGGTACGCAGCATTGAATTATACTCCTTACCAACATGTACAGGCAGGCGAATGGTACGCGCCTGGTTCATGATGGCCCGCTCAACCGACTGGCGAATCCACCAGGTTGCATAGGTGGAAAAACGGCAGCCATGTGCATCGTCAAATTTCTCAACAGCACGCATCAGGCCGATATTGCCCTCTTCAATCAGATCAGAAAGTGGAAGACCACGGTTTATATAGCGCCTGGCAATTTTAACGACAAGACGAAGGTTGGCGTTGATCATCTTATGGCGGGCAGAATTATCGCCCTCGGCAATAGCACGGGAGAGATCAATCTCTTCCTGGGCTGTCAGCAGATCATAACGCGAAATTTCGCGCATGTAGAGCGTCATCGGATCAAGACTACGTCGTTTTGCCATAAATACCTCCATGCATAATAGACTTACTACTCTGTCGGAGAAAGCTATATTTTATAAGTATAGTGTATATCGCATAAATATGCTATCTGCTGGGAAGATATGCGAGCGGATCAACCGGTGTCGGCCCTCGTCTGACCTCAAAATGGAGATGAGGACCGCTGGCACGACCCGTTCTACCCACTCTGGCAATCACATCACCTGCCTTAACTCTGTCCCCCTTACGCACGAGATTTCTCTGATTATGTGCATAGGCCGTAAACATATCCCGGCTATGGCGCACAATGATCAGTTTGCCATAGCCGGTCAGACGCTGATCTGAATATACCACTTCACCGGAGGCTGCTGCATGGACCGGCGTTCCCTCTTTAGCACTGATATCGATACCATCATGCATACGACTGCCACGGCGCCCGAAACGGCTGCTAATCTTCCCCTTCAATGGCCATCGCAGGCGAACTGATTTCACCCCGTTAACAGCCGGCCTTTGATATCGCCGTTTGCCAGCATCGCTTTTGGTGGCGGTTTTGACCTTTGGCTTGGAAACAGCCTGCTTTTTGGCGGCATAACGCCGCTTCTCCTTTGGCAGAGGCATGTATTGAGACCTGGGAGCCATTCTTGACAGTGAGAGCTGCTGTCCCACATAGATGGTATAGGGCCAGCGAATATGGTTGCGACGGGCCAGAAGTTTATGATCCACACCAAAACGTTTGCCGATACTATACAGCGTATCCCCCCGGCGAACCGTGTATGTGGAATAGGTTTTGTGCCGTTTGGCTGTGTGATGGCCGTAACCCGTACTGTAATCATGGAGCGGCAACTCCGTCTTGTAGCAGGCAGAGAGCGCTACAAGAGCTGCAAGCGACAGGATCCTTACCGCAAAAGCCATAACAGCGCAAAACCTGCTATAACCAGAACTGTCACAGCAATGGTTATCCACTCAAAATGACGCTCAACAAGCTCTCTTAAACGTGGGCCGCCCCAGTGCAACAGGGATGCTTCCAGATAAAACCTGGCGCCACGTGATGCAAGCGAGGCCAGCATAAACCACAAAAACGGCAATCCAAAGGCACCCGCCGCGATCGTAAACACCTTAAAGGGAATCGGCGAAAATCCGGCGATCAATATAATCGCCACGCCATAACTCCCAAACCAGCCCTGAGCTAATTCAAACTGTTCCATCATGCCATAAAAATGGATAATCGGCATAGCAACAGTAGCGAACAAAGCCATACCTATCAGATAACCGATAGCCGCCCCTATAGTGGAGCCCAGCGTCGAGACCGCTGCAAACCGGAAGCTGTGGTCAGGCCGCCCTAAAGCAAGTGCAATCAACAACACATCAGGCGGAATTGGAAAGATGCTGGACTCAATCAAAGCAATCAGAAACAGCGCCATTTTGGCACGGGGATGATTCGCCCAGGCGAGCGTCCAGTGATAGCAACGGCGGAGCCATGACATTCGCTGATTAGCCACCTCATTCACTTCCATCTGATCTGTTTCAGGATCTGCGATGATTTACCCCTTCAACCAGCGGCACAAAGGTACAGGCATCAAAAAACTCATCTGCCACCTGTGACCCATGTTTCCTGCGCCGTACCAGACGATGATGTCCCCTTTCACCCTCGGGAAAAAGCAGACAACCACCATCCTTTAACTGTTCCAACCAGATATCCGAGGCAAATCCTCCTGCCGTGACAATGATGGCATCAAAGGGTGCATACTCATCCCAGCCACGCATGCCATCCCCGCATTTCAGCATAACATTGGCATGTCTGGCTCTGCGCAGATTCTGCCGGGCACGTTCATGCAGGGATTCAATACGCTCAATACTATAAACACGGCGACAGAGACGGGAGAGCACAGCGGTCTGATATCCGCACCCTGTACCGATCTCCAGCACACGCTCATTCCCCGTCAGCTCCAGAAGCTGGGTCATTTTTGCAACCATATAGGGCTGTGAAATCGTCTGCCCCTCCCCGATTGGCAGTGCCGAATCCTGATAGGCGTGACTGGCCAGTGCGGGATCAACAAAAAGATGGCGCGGCACAATGGACATTGCCTCAAGCACACGGGAATCATCAATCCCTCTGGGAACCAGTTGTTCAGCCACCATGCGTCTGCGTGGTCGTTCAAAGGAGAGATTGCCGTTCAATATGTTCAAAAAAACACCATCATTCCAGTTGTTATAAAAATGGTCGGGACGAGAGGATTCGAACCTCCGACCACCAGACCCCCAGTCTGGTGCGCTACCAGGCTGCGCTACGCCCCGTTTCATCTGCGATGGAATGTATAAAAAATTAGTCTGCCAGTAAATCCCTGACAGCAACAAGCTCTTCGCGAACCATCCGGAGTGACGTCTGCGCATCGTGCTGCTCGACGATTTCACTAAGATCGCCGCTCATCAGGCGTTTTTTTGCACCGCGAATGGTAAAATTCAGATCATAAAGAAGATGTTTGATCTGCAGCACCACATAGACATCACGATGACGGTAAAAACGTCGGTTGCCGCTTTTTTTAACCGGCCTGATATGCTTGAACTCAGTCTCCCAGTAGCGAAGCACATGCGGCTCAATGCCGCATAGATCACTGACTTCACGGATAGAAAAAAACAGTTTGTCGGGAAGTTCCGGGACTTCGACACCGGCAGAGATCAACGCCTTGGCCTGAGGATTCATTCAGCATCTCCAAGCAACTTCTGTTTCAGTAACTGGCTTGCACGGAAGGTGACAACCCTGCGGGAGGCAATGGTAATATCACTACCTGTCTTCGGATTACGACCGCGCCGGGCATGTTTCTTCCGCACCATAAAATGACCGAAACCGGAAAGCTTCACATCCTCTCCCTTCTCAAGGGTTCTCTTGATCTCATCGAGAACAGCTTCAACAATCTGCCCGGACTCCTTTTTGGAGAGTCCTACCCGATCATGCACAATTTTTGCGATTTCCGCTTTTGTCACTATAGCCCCAACTATGTTAAATATTACCAGGTTGCCTCATAAGAACTCGAAACAACCTAACAACTATACCAGAACTTCCTGATTCGTCAAAGATTTTGCCAACTACACCTCCAGGAAAGTACCATTAGCAAGCCGAATTGTACGATCACAAGAGGCGGCAAGAGCACTGCTATGCGTGACCATCACCACGGCAGCGCACTCTTCGCTACACAACTGCTGCAGGAGATCAAAGACACTCCGGGCAGTTAATTCGTCCAGGTTCCCGGTCGGCTCATCAGCCAGCAGAAGGCGAGGCTTGCCAACGAGCGCCCTGGCAACCGCCACCCGTTGTGCTTCACCGCCGGAAAGTTTTGCAGGCACATGATGCAGGCGGTCGCCTAACTTCATCCGCTCCAGCAAGTCCGTGGCACGACGAGCCGCCTCGATACCGGAAACGCCGCGCACATGCAGAGGTAACATCACATTTTCAAGTGCTGTAAGTTCCGGTATAAGATGATGCGCCTGATAGACAAAACCGATGGACCTATTGCGCAGCATGGCCTGTTGATTCTGGTTCAGGCCAAACAGCGGCTTGCCATCAAGCCACACTTCGCCCTGGTCAGGATTGTCCAGTGTTCCAAGCAGTTGCAGAAGGGTGCTTTTTCCCGAGCCTGACTCACCAACAATTGCCAGAAATTCACCCTCATCCAAAGTAAACGACGCCCCCTGCAATACATGCAGACTACCCGCGGGGGAGGAGGCATACTGCTTGTGAATATTCTGAACGGAAAGAAGAGGCTGCAAGCTATCTTTCACGGCTTATCAGGATTTTGTGCGCATCAATGTCTTGATGGTGTCCTGGACCCGTTGCTTCTGATAGGCCTCAACCACCTTCAATACCGATGGATAGTCGGCAACAATCCCGTTAAAGTCGTTCCGGGTAAGCTCCATCAACTCCAGATCGCCATCTGCCGTCACTGTTGCTGTTCTCGGCTTGTCTGTGAGCAGGGAAACCTCCCCAAAAAATGACCCCTCCCCCATTTTTCCAAGTTCAATCTCTTCACCCTGGCTCCCCATGCCGCGCGTGGAAACACGCACTCTGCCCGAACGGATAAGATAAAACGTTTCGCCTGACTCACCCTCTCTTACAACAACATCACCACTCTTGTAGGACTGCAGATGGAACTTGTCCGCCAGCGCCAGACGCGCCTCAGGTGGAACCCCCTCAAACACCGGTGTAATCGCCAGCACGCGCGCGAGAACGCGCTTTCTGTAAAAATCCTCAACTGTAGCCTGAATGGCCGGATACTTTTCCACCCAACGATCAAAAGTCTTCCTGTCGATCATCAATACGCTGGTATCGGTTTCAGCCACAGCTTCATCGTGGTGTTTTGCACGCGCCATAAAGGCGTGCTCGCCAAAAAAGTCGCCCTCGGCCAGGCGCGAATAGACCCGTTTTCTGCCAGAAGCCAGTGGCGCCTCCAGGCCAACACTTCCCATGCCAATCAGGTAGAGACAGTCGCCAGCCTCGCCCCGCCTGAAAATGTAATCCCCTGCCGCCACTTCGCGCAGTTCCAGTGAATCCATAAAAGATTCAAGCTCTTCACCGGACAGGCCTGAAAGAAGCGGTGTGCGCTCAAAGCTTGACTTGGCGCGGTCCCGGCCACTGACATCCAGTGCGCTTGTTTGATCCATGGCTGTAATGGTGGACATAGCCCAGTCATCGCCACGCTCACTTGAAAGCTCTTTCAGACGCTCTTTCACTTCCGTTCGCGTAGAGTCCAGACGAAGAATAATTTTGTTGATGGCAATGGCCTGCACAACAAACCCCTGCTCGGCATAGGCATTGGCAATAGTGATATAATCCTTGACCGCACCGGCAGTATCACCTGTCTTTTCACGCAGTTCAGCCAGCTTCACATGGTTGCGCAGATCGCTTGGATCGGCTTGATAAAGCTCCTCGAAAAATTCGAGGGCCTTTTTATATTTGCCATCCAGCAGAGCCCGTCTGGCTTTGCTTTTTAACTGTTCAATTGACATAAACTACTCATACCTTAACGCATCGGCAGGAGGAACGTTTGCCGCCCGCCATGCAGGATATACTGTCGCAACCAATCCCATCAACAAACTAACCGTCACCACAACAATAATTGAAGCGGGGTCAATAATTGATGGAACATGATCGATATAATAAACATCTCCGGAGAGAAATGTTACTCCTGTCACTGTTTCAATAAAAGAGAGTAGCGCGTCCAGCTTCCATGCAAGCAGCAATCCGAAGGCAGCGCCTGCAAGAGTGCCCAGTCCGGAAAGCAGGCAACCCATCAACACAAACACCCTCATCACCGACATGTGTGTTGCTCCCACTGTTTTCAGAATGGCAATCTCCTTGCGGCGTTCCATCACCACCATCACCAGCGAAGAGACCATATTAAACAGGGCAACCATGACGATCAGAGAGAGGATAACACCCATCACCACCCGCTCCAGTTTCATCGCCTTGAAAAAAGAGCGATGCCTGTGCATCCAGTCCGAAACCCAGGCATGTGCAGGCAGCGCCATACGCACTGCCATGGCGATCTCGGCGGCCCGGTTCCGGTCATACAGATGCAACTCTATGCCGGTAACGCGGTTTCCCAGGCGATTCAGGCGCTGTACCGAATCAAGTGATGTGACAATCAATCCGACATCATATTCATAAAACCCGGAATCAAATATACCGACCACCTTAAAAGCCCGCATACGGGGGGACATCCCGGATGGGCCTACCCCCCCTGTAGGTGAAACAAGCCGCACACGATCCCCAACCCCTGCGCCCAGCTTCCGGGCCAGATCCTTACCCATAACGACTTCAAATGGTGAAGCATCGAAATCGGTACTCAGAAACCTTCCTGCCACCACATGCCGGGCAATGGAGGCCTCCCGAAGCGGATCAACACCCTTCAGAATAGCGCCTGTTGAACGGGTATGATAATTGGCAAGTACCTGTGCCGAAACATATGGCGCAGCACGCTCGACACCATCCAGTTCCTCAACCTGCCGCAGCCATTCAGGCCACGGCTCCAGCGTCTCTTCCGGCCCCTGAACATCGATATGGGACGAGAAGCCAAGAATCTTGTCTTTCAGTTCGGCATCAAAGCCATACATCACCGAAAGCACAATAATCAGGGCCGCCACACCAATCGCAACACCGATAGCGGAACTCCAGCCAACCATGGAGACAAACCGCTCATCCCGGCGCGAGCGAAGATAACGGCGTGCTAACATCCATTCGTAAGATCTGACTATCACCCTGATGTACTCCATGGCAGTTAATAAAAAAGAATCCGGCTTTTCAAGGCCAGAACAGTGTTAATGGATCACCTAATCCTTACGCAGGTGATTCGAAACAGCAACAGGTGTCGACAACCTTAAGACAACCCAGTAGGAAGAGACCAGAAAAGTCAGCACCGTACTGGCCTGGATCAGATATGACACCTCTGCCCCGATAACACCAACTTCCAGGGCCAGCACGGCAATCAGCAGGGAAAACTCGCTCATCTGGCCAAGGCGGAAGCCCACCTCCATCGAGCGTCCGGCAGACTCGCCGGATTGTTTCAACAGCCATCTAAACACCACAGGCTTCAGCAGCAGCATCGCCAGGGCAATCACCAGGGCCGGCAAGATCACCTCCTGCAACACCACAAGATTCAGACTTGCGCCAATTGAGAAAAAGAATATGACCAGAAAAAAGTCACGCAACGGCTTCAGCCGCTCTGCAATAAACTGGGAAATGGCACCGGTTGCCAATGCCACTCCGGCGATAAAGGCGCCGATTTCATGCGATAGCCCAAACAGTGAAGCAAGTTCGGCCATGCCCAGACACCACCCAATTGCCAGCAGAAAAATATACTCCTGAATCTTGTCAAAGCGGCGAATCAACACCGTTAAAATGTAACGCTCCGCCAGATAGGCAAAAATGAACATCACAGGCAGTGCAAGTATTAACATACTAACCTCAAAGAGCGGCATCTCACCCCGGCTCATCCCCTCCAGAAACAGCAGCACGGCAATGGCGATCACATCCTGAAGCAGCAGAATGCTGATCATCACCTCACCGGTATGTTTATGGTGCAGCACCGTAGTCGGCAGCAGCTTCAGACCAATAATGGTACTGGAAAACATCAGTGTAAATCCGATCACCAGTGACTCGACCATTGTAAACTCAAACAGACGCCCCAAGGCCAAGCCGATTACCAGGAAAAGCAGCGAACTGACGCCGGTAACAATCGTTGTTTTTCGAACCAGATGAAAAAACTTCTGTGCAGGGAGGTTCAACCCGATAAGAAAAAGCAAAAAGATAATGCCAATATGGGCAATGGCTTTCACAATATCAGGATCAGGAACAAGCCCTATCCCCCAGGGCCCCAGACATATGCCAAGCAGAATATAGGAGATCAGCAGCGCCTGGCGAGCATAAAGAGCCACTGTCGCAAGCACTGCAGCGCCTGTGAAGATCAGGAAAATCGTAAAAACAACCGGGTCTTCTGTCATAGGTATATCTCCGGTCTGGCCAGCATGACCCTATTCTAGTTTAAAAACAGGATGTGCGGATTATATCCGGAAGAACTCAGATCAGATAACGCAGATAGATATAGAGATGTGCGACCGCGATACTCATCAGCATCAGGCCAAAGGCATGCTTCATAAACTCCAGAAAGGCAATCGGATGCCCCGCACGCTGGGCAAAACCGGCAACAATCAGATTGGCTGATGCACCGATCAATGAGCCGTTGCCGCCCAGACATGCACCAAGCGCCAATGCCCACCACAGCGGAACCAGTGCTTCTGCACCGCCAAAAGTCGGCGCCATGCTCTCAATCAGAGGAATCATCGTTGCTACAAACGGAATATTGTCGATCAACGCTGAGGCGATGGCTGAGACCCAGAGAATCGCACCGGCAGTAGCAATGAAGTCACCGCCTGTCATCTCCAGCGTCTTCTCAGCCATCAATGCAATCACACCGGTATGCTCCACACCTGTGACAATGATAAACAGACCGACAAAGAAAAAGATAGTGGTCCACTCCACCTCTGCCATAATACCTTCATAGGCGTGGTCTTTACTGTGCAGATCCTGCCCCCAGGTCTGTAGCAACAGCAGTGCAGCCGCACCGAACATAGCAATCGTTGCCGGCTCCAGATGATAGGTATGGGCCACCGTGAAGCCTGCAATCACGCAAACAAGTACAAACAGACTCTTCTTCAATAACGAGGCATCCTCAATGGCATCATTTTCGTTGAACTGCATGATCAGGGCCTTGGCCTCTTCTGTTGCATGCAGTCCTTTGCCAAACATGAACCAGATCATAATCGTGGTCAGCAGCATGATCAGTGGCGTGACCGGAGCCAGATTCACCATAAAATCATAAAAAGAGAGTCCTGCTGCCGAACCGATCATGATATTGGGCGGATCACCGATCAGCGTCGCTGTACCGCCAATATTCGACGCCAGAATCTGTGCAAACAGGAATGGGTAAGGCTTGATGCCCAGAGCATCCGTAATCAGCAGCGTCACCGGTGCAATCAGCAGCACGGTGGTCACATTATCGAGAAAGGCGGAGAATCCCGCGGTAACAATGGAGAGCATCACCAGAATACCCCATGGCTCCCCCTTCGCCATCTTGGCCGACTTGATAGCCACGTACTGGAACATGCCGGTCTTCTGACTGATGGCCACAATCACCATCATGCCTGTCAGCAGGCCAATGGTATTAAAATCGACACCTGCAACCGCCTGTTGCTGAGTAATCACACCGCATAGAATCATCATACCCGCACCCAGCAGTGCGAGCACGGCACGGTTATATTTTTCAGCCATAATGACGGCATAAACAAACAGCAGAATAGATACGGCAACCCAGACCGGGTTCAGACCGAAAACCACATGGCCTACTGACTCATGCATCAAACATCTCCTCAGGCGCCAAGCTGTTCAGACAGCGTAGAATATCATTGCAGGCAACAACACCGACCAGATAACCATGCTCATCTGCCACAAGTGCATATTCGAAGCGATCATAGGTGATCAATGCAGCTGCCACCGACAGCAGAGACTCATCCTCCTTGACAATGGTCGGGTCACGATCCATCACCTCGCTCACCTTATAACCCAAAATCTCCCGATAATGTCTGCGCAGCAAACCCATATCCGGCGCATAGGGAATCGACTTCAGGTACCCTTTTACAATATATTCAGGAACAAGGTGGGAGAGCAGGGTCAGTGTATTCACAGCGCCGAGAATCCTGTTCTCTTCATCAACAACCGGCACCATCCTGACCGATTTATCATGTGCCAGCTTAATGACCTCTGCCACAGTCTGATCCGGACGACAGGTAATCAGGTTTCTGCTCATGATCAGGTCTGCGTGCATATAAACTCCCTGGCTGCCCTTTATTCAGGACGCATATGTGGAAATAGTAACACATCCCGTATGGAGTGCTGTCCTGTAAGCATCATGACCAGGCGATCCACACCGATGCCGACACCTGCGGTAGGCGCCATGCCATACTCCAGAGCACGCAGATAATCTTCATCCACACCACTGGCCTCAAGATCACCGGCTGCCCTGGCCTGTGCCTGTGCCACGAAACGGCTGCGCTGATCATCCGGGTCATTCAGTTCGGAGAAACCGTTAGCAATCTCCTTGCCAGCAATAAACAGCTCGAAACGATCCGTCACCGTTGCATCCTCACTATTCCGCCGTGCCAGAGGTGACACATCCACAGGATAGTGTGTCACAAATGTTGGCTGTTCAAGTTCATCCTCAACCAACTCTTCAAACAGCGCCGTCAGATAATGCCCCGCCTTCCAGGTAATTAGCGGCTTGAAGTTATCAATCTCCTGCAGGCAGACCGTTGCCAGCAGCGCCTTGTCGTTGGCATGACCTCGCAGGTCAGGACGCTTCTCAAACACGGCCTCATCAAGTCTGATACGCCTGAATGGCCGGGCAAGATCAATCTCTACCCCGTCCCACTCAACCGTGGAAATATTCAAGCCTTCAGCCACACCGCGAATCAGTGATTCGGTGGTATCCATAGCATCATGAAAATCGGCATAGGCCTGATAAAACTCCACCATGGTAAATTCAGGGTTATGCGTCGCATCCAACCCCTCATTACGGAAATTGCGGTTGATCTCGAAGACCCGTTCAAAACCGCCCACTATCAGACGTTTCAGATAAAGTTCCGGGGCAATACGCAGGAACAGGTCCATATTCAGGGCATTATGATGCGTAACGAACGGACGCGCTGCTGCACCACCCGGCTGACTCTGCAGCATCGGTGTTTCCACTTCCATGAAGCCCTTCTCTTCCAGACCACGGCGAAGCAGCGACACGGTTCTGGAACGGGTGCGGAATATTTCACGCGATTCAGGCGTGACCATCAGATCGACATAGCGCTGGCGATAGCGCAGCTCCTTATCGCTTAAACCATGCCACTTTTCAGGCAGCGGGCGCAGGCACTTGGAAACCAGCTCGATATGGCTGACCTTAATGGAAAGCTCGCCGGTTCTGGTGCGAAAAAGCGTGCCTTCAGCGCCCACAATATCGCCCAGATCCCACTTTTTGGTTGGGTTATAAACCTCGGCTCCACCGAGCGCATCGCGGTTCAGAAACAGCTGGATACGCCCCTCGCCATCCTGAATATGCATGAAGCTGGACTTGCCCATCACCCGGTGAGCCATTATGCGTCCGGCCACCCGGACCGATACAGCATCCGCTTCCAGCTGCTCGCTATCGACACCATCATACCTGGCATGGAGTACAGCCGATGTCGTATCCGGCCGCCATCTGTTCGGATAGGCTTCGCCAGCCTCTCTTAATCTTGTCAGCTTCTCACGGCGTACGGCAATCTGTTCAGGGGTATGATCCTGAGAAGGGTTCTCCGCTTTCTGTTCACTCATTGCTGTCTGTTCAGATACGTAAAGAGTCAGAGACGGCTGTGAAGATCAAGGTCTCCGAAGAAGAAGGAGATTTCAATGGCTGCATTTTCTTCTGAATCGGAGCCATGTACGGCATTGGCATCAATAGAATCGGCATGATCGGCACGGATGGTGCCCTCTTCAGCCTCCTTCGGATTGGTTGCACCCATTAACTGACGATTCAGGGTGACGGCATTTTTGCCCTCCAGAACCATTGCCAGTACAGGACCGGAACTCATGAACTCGCACAGATCCTTATAAAACGGACGCTCTTTATGCACCGCGTAAAAACGGCCGGCCTGCTCAGCGCTCAAGTGCGTCATGCGGGTTGCGATCACGGAAAGACCATTCTCCTCGAAACGACGGATGATGTCGCCGATTACGTTCTTCGCTACAGCATCAGGTTTGATAATGGAAAGTGTGCGTTGAATAGCCATGAAATCCTCTTTTAGCTTACTTTTTATCTGCTGCCATGCAGGCAGGGTGCGGCACTCTAGTAGAGGCGGATTCAACTTCCAAGGGCGAACATGCAGCTCGCTCCTGCAGATCAGGAAACTGACGTGACAATGCCACCGCCGAGCAGCTCATCACCACTGTAGAAGGCTGCTACCTGCCCCGGTGCGGTCGGCTTCTGCGGTTTGGCGAAGACAATCTTCAGCAAGCCATTCTCTTCAATCTGACAGGCTGCCGGCTGCATCTGATAACGCACCTTGGCTGTCACCACTTCTCCTGGTTCCGGCCTTCTGATCCAGGTGAGTTCACTCACCACCACTTCACGAATCACGGCATCTTCAGGATGCGCCACAATCACCTCTGCTGTATCACCATCCAGCCCCACCACATGCCACGGCCCGTCCGGCAGCCCCAGCCCCTTGCGCTGGCCAAGGGTGTAGTAGGCAATACCGTGATGCCTTCCCAGCACATTGCCTTCCCTGTCCACAATATCGCCATTCCTGAAGCCTGCTTTTGCCCCCTGCTGCTTCAGGAAGGCAATACGATCCCCTGCCGGAATAAAGCAGATATCCTGACTTTCGTGTTTGCCTGCCGTCAGCAGGTTGAAATGCCCGGCCAGCTTGCGCGTACCGTCCTTCTCCAGATGGCCAACCGGAAAGAGGATGCGCTCCACCTGTTCACGGCTGGTGGTTGCCAGAAAATAGCTCTGATCCTTTCTGGCATCATTGCCCTTATAGATATGCACCCCGGACGCGTCATCGCGCCGCTGCACATAGTGGCCGGTTGCCACGTAGCTGGCTTCCAGCTTGTCGGCCGCTTCAAGCAGCGCCCCGAACTTTACGAACCGGTTGCACCGTTCACATGGATTGGGCGTGCGACCCGACTCATAATCGGCAATGAACGGGTCAATCACGTTATGACGAAAGTTTTCACGCATATCCATGTTGTAAAAGGGAATACCAATCTGATCGGCCACCCGCCGGGCATCATAGGCATCGTCCAGTGAACAGCAGGAGCCATGCCCTGCCACCTCATCCCGGGAATAGTCCCATACATTGAGGAATACACCGACCACATCGGCACCGGCCTCTTTCAGCAGCGCCGCCATCACCGATGAGTCCACGCCACCACTCATGGCAGCAATCACACGCACACCCTTCAGGTGCGTCAGATCGGGAATCAGCTGCCTAATATCGTCTGGAACGTTGGACATGGGCAAAGCCTACACTCTCTTCAGGCATGCGATAAAGAATCCATCATGATGCGTAGTTGGAAAGATCCGCTGCATTGATTGCAGTTCGGTGAAGCCCTCCACCACCTGTTCATTCTCCTGCGGATGAATGGAGCAGACTGCATAAACAAGCCGGCCACCGGGCTTCAACACCCGCAGTGCCTCGGCAACCATTCTCTTCTGCAAAGCAGAATGGCGCTCCACATCACCCTTGTCATGCAGAAACTTCGCATCCGGATGACGGCGGATCACGCCCGATGCCGTACAAGGTGCATCCAGCAATATTGCATCGGCAAATTCGTCAGGGAATGCCAGGGCAGTGGCATCGCCCTCTATCACGCTCACATGGCTTGCCTTCGACCTCTCCAGATTATCTTTCAGGCGAGACATCCGCTTTTCACTCAACTCAACCGCAACCACTTCGGATTCAGGATGTCTGCGGGCAAGCAGCGCCGTCTTGCCGCCGGGTGCCGCACAGAGATCCAGCACCTTGTCGCCTGGTTTTACATCCAGCGCCAGCACCGCCGCCTGTGCCGCCTGATCCATCACCTGAAACTCACCTTCAGCATAGCCGGGAAGTTCTGTGACAGCCGTTCCCGATGGCAGAATCACGGCATGCCCTGAAAGCGCGCCTGCAACCGCAGCGAGCCCCGCTGCTTCCGCCCTGGCAATCCACGCATCGCGGTCATCAAACAGAGACAGCGTCAGCTCCGGTTTTTTCAGGTTTGCTTCAGCAAGCGCCTGAACCGCCTCCACTCCGAAAACATCCCGCCAGGATGAATAGAGCCATCTGGGCAATTCGGCCCGCTGGTAGGGTTTCAATTTGGCAGGCGGATCGCTTTCAGCAACCTTGCGAAGTACGGCATTGACCATGCCGGAGCCCTTCGGGTCTCTTGGTTTGACGGCAGCGACTGTCTCTCCCACCGCTGCATGCACCGGCACCCGCATATACCGAATCTGATAACTGCCGACAAAGAGTGCGAGCCGGGAAAATTCATCCGGTTTCTGTTTGAGATATCTTGAAAAGTCGACTTCCAGAGAAAAATAGCGCCGCAGCACGCCATATACGAGTTCATGCAGCAGGTGGCGATCGCGTGACACTGCCATCACCTCGCCCATCACATGATGCAGCACTTCATCGGCCTTCCGGCTCCGGTTCAGGATGCGATCAAGGGAATCAATCGCAAAGGCACGGATATTCAAGAATCTCCACTTCCCGAAAGAGCGTCGCCTCTCTTAAGCTGTGCGCCACACAGAAAGGCATCGGCCTCCATCGCCCTCTTGCCCTCCGGCTGCACTTCCAGAGCCCGGTAGATTGCAGCATTGCCGGATGAGCCATCACCACAGGCGATATCGAGATGTTTATCGTCAATCACAGTGCCGGCAGGCAAGGCGGTACTACCGGCCACAACCTCACCACGAATAATCTTCAGCCACTTGCCGCGGAACATCGTCCTTGCTCCCGGTTTCGGCGAAAAACAGCGTACCTGCCGGTCAATCAGTGACGCAGGCTGGCTCCAGTCGATCACGCGATCTTCACTGGTTAACTTCCTGGCATAAGTAACTCCGGACTCATCCTGCGGCACGGCTGTCAATTCACCGGACACAATCCCCGGCAACGACCTGAGCAACAGTTCTGCTCCCATCCCAGCAAGCGCGAACCAGAGTTCGGAGCCTGTTGTTGATGCTGTAATCGGCAATCTGGATTCGGCGTAAATAGCACCGGTATCCAGCCCCTCCTCCATATGCATGATGCCCACCCCCGTCTCACCATCGCCGGCCAGCAATGCCCGCTCAATGGGAGCTGCACCACGCCAGCGGGGCAGCAGTGATGCATGCACATTGATCGGTGCAATCCTCGGCGCATCCAGCCACGGTTTGGGAAGAATCATGCCAAAGGCGACGACCACAAGAATATCCGCCTCTTTGGACTCAAGCCATGCGAGCGCCTCATCATCTCCCCGAAGTGACGCCGGCGTAATCACATCAATGCCTGCTTCAAGCGCGGCTTTTTTAACCGGTGAAGGAGTCAGCTTCATGCCACGCCCCGCCCTGCGGTCGGGCTGCGAGACCACACCAACCACTTCGATACCGTCAGCCCGAATCAATGCCTGCAGGCAGGCTACGGAAAAGGACGGCGTCCCGGCGAACACAACTCTGATAACAGGTTTCACTTTTATAACCGTTGAAGCTTTTTACGCTTTTTCAGCTTCTTTTTGATCATCTTCTGCTTCAGGCGCGACAATCTATCGATAAACAGAATACCATCGAGGTGATCAAACTCATGTTGTAGCGCCACAGCCAGGAAACCGTCGAAATCTGCTTCATGGGTTTCGCCATCAAGATCCTGCCAGCGCAGGCGGACAACGGCAGGCCGGTCCACATCTTCATAGATATCCGGTACGGAAAGGCATCCCTCTTCCCACGTTGCCAGGCCCGCCTCCCTCCATGTGAACTCAGGATTGATCCATACCTTCAGGTTTCGCGGCGCCACAGGCTCGCCTCCCTCTTCATGGCGCACCTCTTCACTGCGCCAATCCGTATCGGTCACGGCAATCCGCAACGGCACGCCGAGCTGGGTGGCAGCAAGCCCCACGCCCGGTGCATCATACATCGTATCGGCCATATCCTGCACCAGTTGCCGAACCTCATCAGAAAGTGGGAACTCAACCGGCTTCGCCACTTCCCGCAGCCTCTCATCCGGGTATATCAGAATCTCTCGAATCGCCATAGGGGCGCACTATATGGAAGCAGCCTGATGATGTCAGCCTGTGCTGTCAGGGGCAGGAGTAATACCTCACCGCAAGTTGTGTGGCCTCTCCCTGCACCCACACCAGACGAAAGCTTCGAGTATCCCGGCGGACAGGAGCACGCAGCTCTTCAACTCCGGATGTTTTGTACCCATAATGAGGTTATGAGAGAGAGCATCCCCGTCATTGATGGGAAACTTGCTCTCTCCCGCTGGCAGAACATCTTCTTCTGTGAATTTGACGGCCCGAGAGCTTGCCGCTCGATTGTCTGCACGGTTCATTGCGGATCAACAGAGAGCAGACCCTCTCTGAAGCCCGTAAATGCCTTCAGTGGCGGCAAGGTAGTGACAGTATGCCTTGAATGAACAATCCGCTAGGCTTTGTCCGATCTTTTTTCGTCCTGGAGCTAGACTTTGAGTACAAGTGACATGGTTTTCTTTTTTGCCTTTTTCTGGGTGCTGTTTATTGCCGCCCGGCTATTTGTATTTGCCGTGAATATCGACATCAAAATCAAAAAACGTATCTGGCCTGTGCTCATTATCGGGCTGGGAATCATCCTGCTCTGGTTTGCCTACATGCTGCATTTTCCGGCCAAATACTACTGGCTATTGCTGCCCGGTGTTGCTCTAATCCTGTTTGTAAACCTGCGGGGCTTCTATTTCTGCATCCCGTGCAAAAGAATGATTGCCCATAAACAGGTTCTCTCGCCGCCAACCCACTGCGAGCGCTGCCGCAGAAAACTGACCTAGGCCGGATTACCCTGCTGCACACAACAGATATCTCTTTCGCATCAACACGCATGGACTTTTTCCATGTTAACAGGGATCAGGATAACTTTGACAAACAATCCTTGGCGGCAAGCTTGTAACACTCCGCCAGGGTCGGGTAGTTGAACACATTCTGCATGAGATCATCCACGCTGCCGCCCTGATTCATCAGCAGTTGCCCGATATGAATCAGTTCACTGGCTGATTCACCAACAATATGTACGCCTTCGAGACTCCGGGTCCGGCGATTGACATTCAGCTTCAGCATGCCCGTGACATCACCAATAATCTGTCCCCGTGCGCTTTTGTTGAACCAACCGCGCCCGACCACATAATCGATGCCGACCTCTTTCAGTTGACGCTCGGTTCTGCCCACAGACGAAAGCTCGGGAATGGTATAGATCGCCATGGGCATATTTCTGGCCATCACCGGTGCGGAGGCGTGAAATGCATGCTCTGCAGCCATGCGCCCCTGTTCCATACCTGTTGAAGCAAGTGCAGGCCTGCCGATCAGGTCACCGACGGCATAGATGTGTGGTACGGAGGTCTGGAAAAAGTCATTCACGCCAATCCAGCCATCCACTGCATCAATACCGGCGTTGGCGATTCTCAGGTCATCAAAATTGGGCTCACGCCCCTGCGCATACAGAACCGCATCCGAACAGAGCCGCTCACCATTCTCCAGCAGGGTGCAGATCCGCCCCTCCTCCTTGCGAACGGCAACACAGCGGCTGTTCATATGGAAGCTCACACCCATGGAGTACATGGCATCAGTCAGTACGGACACCACATCACTGCTCAGATAGTCAAGAACCTGTGCATGCGAATCGACAACCGTCACCTCAACACCAAGTGCGGCAAAAATGGAGATAAATTCACAGGCAATAACGCCGCCGCCAACCACAACCAGTGAGCGGGGAAGATGCTTGATTTTCAGGATGGAGGTGGAATCCAGCACTGTCTTTTTGTCAAATGGAATATCCGATGGCCTGCGGGGACGGGAACCTGTCGCAAGAATTATAAACTCGGCAGTGAGCCTGCGCGGTTCATGGCCCGTCCCCCGCACTTCGAGCATATGCTGATCCACAAATGATGCCTCACCGGGAATCAGGGAGACGCCCTGCTCCAGCAACTGGCTGAGAATAACCGCCTCCTGCTTGGCAATCACCGTCTCTTTGCGATGGACCGCTTCAGACAGAAGCCCGTGCTGATGTTTCATCTCACCGGAAAAGGCTTCACGCATGCCGCGACGCCCGAGCCGGGATGCCATATAGGCCACCTCGCGCAAAGCCTTGCTGGGGATAGTGCCTGTCTGCAGGCCGGCACCGCCAATATTCGGCTTTCGCTCAATGATTCCGACACGTTTCCCCATGCCTGCAGCTTGCAGGGCCGCATGCTGTCCCGCCGGCCCGGAACCCACGACCAGTAAATCAAAATCTCTCATTGGTATCTCCAGCATCCACAGAGACTATTCGCATAACACTGCTTTTATAAGACGAAACACTCATAATGCAAGGCAAATGAAAAAAGTGACCCTAAACACAGTCCCGAAACTACCGATAAATTAAACTGTGGCGAGCTGATTATCAGCGATTTTTAAACCAAGGATGGTGCGTTATGGTTGAGTATTTACTGAATGTCGAAACGGATTGTTATGGGCCCTACCACTCGGAGGAGCAGGCGCGCTTTGCCTGGTATCTGTTCACAAGAAAACATCCTGACATGGCGGCCTGGTGTTCAATCCGGAAGATTGATTCAGACACAGACTACCTGCCCCTGATTGACCCGCGGCTTTTACATTAAATCAAACCTATCGAGATGGACACGCTGCCGTGCTGCATATCCTTGCATGGCGGCGTGTCAAGTTTCGAACACGAGGCCCTGACCACGCCCCTCCTTCCTATATACGCCTTCGGCCTCATTGACATAACTCCTCTTCACGTCCAATTTTAAGACATGACAGTAAAGGAACCAGTTTGAAGCAGGCTCGCATCGATCTTCTGCAGTCCATGCCTATTTTTGGCGGTGTCAGCAAGGAGACGCTGGAGTTTCTTATTGATCGCGCATCGATCCGGCATTTGCCTCCGGGTGAATACTTCTTCCGCGAAGGTGATCATGCCAATTCCATGTTTGTGCTTGAGCGGGGAAAGGTGACTGTCAGCAAACAGTGGAGTGGCGAAGATCACCTGCTCAAGCACCTCTCGCAGGGTGACTGTTTTGGCGAAATGGCGCTGCTTGATCTCTACCCGAGAAGTGCATCGGTGATGGCGTTGGAGCCGTGCGAAGCCATTGAATTCAATCATGCCACTCTGCTTGAACTCTACCGGCACGACCTCGAACAGTTCACCATCATCCAGATGAATATTGGCCGCGAAATCAGCCGCCGCCTGCGCAACGTGGACAATCAGCTGTTTCAATCCAGATTCAGTCGCAACAACTCCTGATATCACAAGCTATTGCAACCGGAATATAAGCCGGCTGGCGCCAATCCCTATTCGGGCTTCCATCCATATGCCATACAGGCATACTGCGCCGCCATGCCAGCGTTAACGTTTGAACTGCTGAAAACCGATGCATCCGGCCATGCCCGCCGAGGGCGCATCTCCCTGCCACACGGCGTGGTGGAGACGCCTGTATTCATGCCGGTGGGTACACAGGCAACCGTAAAAAGCCTCACCCCTGCCGATTTGAAAGATGATATCAAAGCCGGCATCATTCTCGGCAACACCTACCACCTGATGTTGCGCCCCGGCGCCGATATCATCGAGCAACTGGGCGGACTGCACCAATTCATGGCCTGGGATCGTCCGATCCTGACCGATTCCGGCGGCTTTCAGGTCTGGTCACTGGGCGAGTTACGTAAAATCGAAGCAGACGGTGTCCGTTTTCAATCGCATATTGATGGCTCACGCTGGTTTCTGGGGCCGAAAGAGAGCATGGAGATCCAGCGCAAACTAGGCTCTGACATTGTCATGGCCTTTGATGAGTGTACTCCTTATCCTGCAACTTATGAAGAAGCGCGCGATTCTATGGAAATGTCGATGCGCTGGGCGGCGGAATGCCGCGAGCATCTGCCCGTTAATAATCGTCAGGCGCTCTTCGGCATTGTACAGGGCGGTATGTATGGCGATCTGAGACTGGAGAGTCTTGAAGCCATCTCGAAAATTGACTTTGAAGGGATCGCCATCGGCGGCCTTTCGGTCGGCGAGCCCAAAGAGGAGATGCTGGCCACACTGGACACCCTTGCCTCCCATCTGCCAACCGAAAAACCGCGTTATGTGATGGGAGTCGGCACTCCGGATGACCTTATCGAGGGCATTGATCGCGGCATTGATATGTTTGATTGTGTCATGCCGACACGTAATGCACGTAACGGCACAATCTTCACCGACCATGGCAAAATCAACATAAAAAACCTTAAACACCAACTGGATAAGCGTCCTCTCATGGAGAATTGCGACTGCTATACATGCCGCAATTTCTCCCGTGCCTACCTGCGTCACCTCTACATGGCCAAAGAGATATTAAGTTCGAGGTTGAATACTTTGCATAATCTTCACTACTATTGCGCCCTCATGCGCCGGGCACGCAGTGCCATTGAAGAGGGAAGATGGCCCGAGTTCCGCGATCAGTTTCTGGCAACCTATCGCAGTGACGCTGAAGAGTAGCGCCGCATGAGACAGTTTGATGATTGATGATAACTTGGGAGAATAAATTTACAAAATGAACAACTTTAACCCTTTGATGTACCATATTTTCGCAGCACTGGCACTGATCATGGCGGCTATGAAGAATGCTCATGCGGAAGCTGCTGCCGGCTCGGCCAGTGAAGGTTTTGCTTCGCTGATCCCGCTGCTCCTGATCATGGTGATCTTCTATTTCCTGCTGATCCGTCCGCAGCAGAAGAAGCTGAAAGAGCACAAGGCGATGGTGGAGGCCACCAAGAAAGGCGACTCTGTGGTAACAGCCGGCGGCATTATTGCCACGGTCAAGGATGTAAAAGACGATATTCTGACCGTTGAAATCGCCGATGGCGTCAAGGTTAAGATAAAGCGCGACACCATTGTCGGCCATGCCGAATAAGATCTGAAAATATAAAATTCGTAAAACCGGAAGGAACAACTCATGCAAGCTTATCCACGCTGGAAACTCTGGCTGATCCTGATTGTACTGGTGGTCTCGGCCATGGGTACGCTCCCCAACCTGACCACTGTGCCATCCTGGTGGCCATCTGCCGTCAGCCAGCCGATGAATCTTGGTCTTGACCTGAAAGGTGGCATCCATCTGGTGCTGGATGTTGATGTCAACAAGGCGGTTGAGCGCAGTGTGGAAGAGGATGTGGATACCATCCGCCGTGTTCTGCGTGAAAACAAGATCCGCTACCGCAAGCTGGATGCAAAAGGAACTACGCTGACGGTCCAGATCAAGCATGAAACAGACTCGGCAGCAGCCAAAACCCTGATCGGGCAGGCGCTGCCGGGCTACGAGATGACCGATAAGCAGGGCAGATTTGAGCTTACCATTGCTGAATCCGAAGCCAAGGAGATCAAGAAGTTTGCCGTAGACCAGTCCATTGAGGTGATTCGCAACCGTATTGATGCGCTGGGCACGACCGAACCTGTCATTGTGAAGCAGGGCGAGCGTCGCATTCTGGTACAGATTCCCGGTTATGAAGATTCCGCCCGTGCCAAGAGCCTGATCGGTCGTACCGCACAGCTTGAATTCAAGCTGGTGGATGAAAAAGGCGATCTGGACAAAGCGCTCTCCGGCCAGATTCCGTCGGGAGATATCATTGTTTACGGTAAAGCGGAAAAACGCGGCGAGCAGATGGTGCGCCAGCCATACCTGCTGAAGAAGCGTACCGAACTCTCCGGCTCCGAAGTCTCCGATGCACGTGTCTCAATTGATTCCCGCTACAATGAGTATGCGGTTACCCTGAAATTCAACAACAAGGGTGCCCGAAAGTTTGACAAACTGACTGCAGCCCATGTCGGTGAACGTTTCGCCATCATTCTGGAGGGCGTGGTTCAGTCCGCACCTGTGATCCGTGAACGTATTGCAGGCGGTACCGCCCAGATTACCGGCAGTTTCACATCCCAGGATGCCCGCGACCTGGCCATTGTACTGCGTGCCGGTGCCCTCCCCGCCCCTGTGAAGGTGGTGGAAGAACGCTCCATCGGCCCGAGTCTGGGCCAGGACTCGGTGGATCAGGGCATGAACTCCATTATCTACGGCTGTATTGCCGTACTGATCTTTATGGTGCTCTACTACCGTATGTTCGGTCTGGTTGCCAATGTAGCGCTGGTCTTCAATATGATTCTGATCATTGCAGCCCTGAGCATGATCGGTGCAACCCTGACGCTGCCGGGTATTGCCGGGATTGTGCTGACTATCGGTATGGCGGTGGATGCCAATGTGCTGATTTTTGAACGCATACGGGAAGAGCTAAAACTGGGTAAAACCCGCCTGGCGGCCATTGATGGCGGCTATGACAAGGCACTCTCCACCATTGTCGATGCCAACATCACCACACTGATCGCTGCCATTGTGCTTTTCCAGTTCGGTAGCGGTCCGGTAAAAGGCTTCGCCGTTACGCTCTCTGTCGGTATTCTCGCCTCCATGTTCACTGCAATCACGGTCACCCGTGCCATTGTCGCCTACACTGTCCAGAAGGGCAGCAACAAAGAACTGAGCATTTAGGTTCCAAGGAAATCACGTCATGCAACTTATTCGTCCCGATATTCACATCGATTTTCTAGGCAAGCGCAAGCTGGCCCTGACTTTCTCAGCCATACTGATTGTTCTCTCCCTTGGCCTGCTGGCTGTGAAAGGATTGAACTTCGGCATCGACTTTACCGGCGGTACGCTGGTGGAAGTACAATTCAAGCAGGCTCCGGCCATTGCCGATGTGCGCACGTCTCTTGCGCCTGTCGGTTATGAACAGGCCATTATTCAGGAGTTTGGCGCACCGGAAGAGATTCTGATCCGCGTACAGAACAGGGAAGCCGCCGATTCATCCAAAATCAGTACCGATATTCTTGATGCACTCTCTTCATCCTTTGGTGCGGATGCGGTCGAGATGCGCCGGGTGGAGTTTGTCGGCCCGCAGGTTGGCGAGGAGCTGACCCAGGCCGGTATCATGGCGGTGCTGTTTGCCATGGTTGCCATCCTGATCTACGTCACCTTCCGCTTCAAACTGCGTTTCGCCATCGGCGCCGATGCTGCCCTGCTGCACGACATCACACTGGTGATGGGTATTTTCGCCCTGACCGGCAAGGAGTTTACGCTGCCTGTAGTTGCGGCAATCCTGACAGTGATCGGCTACTCTCTGAACGATACCATCGTGGTGTTTGACCGCATTCGTGAAAATTTTGCCTTCAACCGCAAAAAGAAAAATCCGGATAGTGAAGTGGATGTGGTCAACGCTTCCATCAACCAGACACTGGCCCGTACCCTGATGACCTCCCTGACCACGTTGCTGGTGGTCTGTGCCCTCTTCTTCCTGGGCGGTGAAGTCATTCATGATTTTGCCTTTGCATTGATTGTCGGTATTTTCGTCGGCACCTACTCATCCATCTATATCGCCAGCCCGGTCATGCTGGCGCTTGAAGGCCGTTTCGGGCCGACTGATGAAGAGATGGCGGAGCTGGAGGCCAAACCCTGATCGGAGGCACCTCATTCACGGAGGATGTTTCACCGGAATCCGGTGAAGAAATACTCCTCTTTCGCGGCTATGAGGATAATGCATTCCTGATCGGCGAGATGCGTTATAACAATGGCCTGCGTTTTCATCATGGTGAACTGGTCACACCATGGGGTCCTGAGCGTCTGCGTGAACTGACCGTGGATGACCTGTCATGGCTGTTGGAGCACCCGCCGGAAGTGCTGGTAATCGGCACAGGCAGGCAGACTGCCTTTCCCGATGCAGCCGTGCTCGACATGCTCAGCACCGCACATATCGGTTTTGAGTGCATGGATTCGCGTGCCGCAGCCCGCACCTACAATATTCTGGTGGGTGAAGGGCGTGATGTGTCCGCCGCCATGCTGCTGCCCAACGCCCGTAACTGATTAACCCACCCGTACGCTTCATTTACGATTCACACTTCACAGGTATTATTCGCCCATCATGCCCCGCTACGAACTCTCGATCGAAACCCACTTCTCCGCCGCACACCAGCTACACGGTTATCCCGGCGACTGCGCCCGCCTGCACGGGCATAACTGGCATGTAAAGCTGTTTGTAGAATGCGCCGAACTTGACGAACTGGGCATGGGTATCGACTACAAAATCATGAAGCAGGAAGTCAAAGCTGCGATTGATAAGTGGGATCACTACAACCTGAACGACATCCCACCGTTCGATCAAATCAACCCGACCAGCGAGAATGTTGCCCGCCTGCTCTGTGAAGAGATGCGACAGCGTCTGGACAATGATCGTATCAAGGTCTCACGTGTTGAAATTGCCGAAACCTGCACCGCCAAAGTGATCTACTGGCCTGACCCGGCCTGAACCCGAAGCAGACGCGAGACCACATCCATTGCAACACGCTGGCTGTAATCATGAACTTTCCAATGCGTTGGCATCCAGCCAACCAGAAAACGGTAAAAATCAGCCTGTGCGATAGGAAACATTGCCCGCCACTCGGCCTCCAGGGCATCTGCATCCACCTCTTTTCCCTGTATCTGTAGTGCTTCTTTTAACGCATCAAAGTAAACATCAAGAAACTCTGCTTCCCAGCGCTCCTGCAGCATCTCATCCAGGCAGCTGCCAAGAAAATAGGCGACATCCTTCATGCCACAGCCCCCGCCGACATACTGAAAATCCACTGTGGCGACCTGGCTTCCATCCTCACTGAAACAGAAATTCGCCACCTTGGCATCGCCATGCACCAGCGTTTGAAACTTGCAGCCGTTCAGCATTGCATCGATGGCAGGAGCGGCCTTCTGAAGTGCTTCATCCTCTATCGCAGCCAGTTCATCGGGGCGGGTGGCTAGATGCCAGTAGGTTCCCGTATGCCACAGGCCTGTTGGCGTCTCGCCCATAAACGTGGCATGAAAGTTCGCCAGCCACCTCAGACACAGGAACACTTCCGGCTTGCTTAGTTCGGATTTTCTCAGGGGAAAACCTGCCGCATCCAGATCTTCCAGCACCATCAGATGCTCCTCAGCAACGGTTTCGGAAGCGTAACAGTTCGGTACCCGGCAATGATCTCCACAGCGGCGACTAAAGTCATGATACCAAGCCATCTCCACTTCATAGGATTTCACTTTTCGCGCATGCGAGCGGTCACCATGCCAGCCGCGTGGATGGTGCTGCTCGGTAGGAAAACGGACATGCTTGAGCACAACCGTGCCTATATCCGCACCTTTTAACCTCATACGGACTATTTCGCCATAGCCACTCCATAGAGAGGCAATCACCTCACCACGTTCCACAGCTACTGCTCCCGTGGAATCCAGTATGATCTGATCAAGGCTGTCGCTCATGCTCTGCTTTCTCAAGTATCGTAATCCATGGCAACCGCTGTCGCAGTATTGCAGACCACAACCATCGAAATTGTCGAAGCCTGTACCACCGAAGCAACCTACCGGGAGTCCGGTCTGAGTCCACCTTCTATCCACAGAGGACATTTGCTTTCAAGCTTGGCCTGATTTTTGCTTCGTACAATCCAAGTCCCGTAGACTCATACGAGGTTATGATAATGCCGCTTGATTTGCAATCGAGAAATGCCCTTCTGTCAGAGGTGCTTCAGTTAACCATTGAGGCTGTAGTTTCCGTTGATGAAAAACAGAATATCATTCTTTTTAATCATGGCGCCGAAGAGATTTTTGGTTATTCGTCCAAAGAAGTTCTTGAACGGCCCATTAATATTTTGATCCCGGAGAGATATAGAGAACTACATCACAAGCATATGCAGAACTTTATTGATTCCGATGACGGTTCCCGTCATATGAAGCGGCGGGCAGAAATATCCGGTCTCAGGAAAAATGGCGAGGAGTTCCCGGCTGAAGCATCTATTTCCAAAACTTACTTAAATGGCAAGGTAATCGTTACCTCTATATTGCATGACATTACAGATCGCAAACAGGCTCATAAAAGGCTTATTCATCAGGCAAACCACGACCTTTTAACCAACCTGCCCAATCGTGCACTGCTCAACAAGCAGCTGGAACATACTTTCGAGCGTGCCCGTCATGATAACAGTAAGGTGGCTGTTCTGTTTCTTGATCTGGACAGGTTCAAAAATGTTAACGACAGCTTTGGATACTCGGTCGGTGACAAACTGTTAATAGAGGTGTCCGAAAGGCTTACCTCCCTGCTGCATGAAGAAGATACGATAGGAAGATTGATCGGAGATGAATTTCTCATCATCCTGGGTGGGCTGCATAGTGTTTCAGATGTGGAAGAGATGGTAAATCGGCTGGTCGAATCATTTGCCGATCCATTTATTATCAAGGGCCACAAACTATATATGAGCACAAGTATCGGGATCAGCATCTTCCCTGATGATGGTGAAGATATAGACGAGCTGATCTCTAGCGCCGATGTGGCTATGTATCAGGCCAAAAAAGGGACCCGAAGCAGCTATCGTTTCTACAAACGGGAATACACGACTGCTGCTATTGAACGAACCATGCTGGAGTCTCACCTTCGCCATGCTCTGGAGCAAAATGAACTATCCCTCTACTACCAACCGCAGGTATCGCTTAAGTCCGGAAAAATTATAGGGGCAGAGGCTCTGATTCGCTGGCAACACCCTGAAATGGGAATGGTTCCGCCCGACAGGTTTATTTCCCTTGCAGAAGAACGCCAACTGATCGTTCCCATAGGCGAATGGGTTCTGCGCACGGCCTGCGGACAGATGGCTTTATGGAGGGAAAAAGGTTATCCACTGAATCTTATGGCTGTGAATGTGGCCGGACCACAAATCACACAAACTGATCTGGTTTCCCTCGTCAGGGAAGTTCTTAAAGAGAGCTGTCTGGAGCCCCGGCATCTGGAACTTGAAATTACTGAAGGACTGATCATGCATGACCCCAGACAGGTTATCCGCCTGCTGCATGAATTGAAAAGGTCAGGAATAGTGTTGGCAATTGATGACTTCGGAACAGGACATTCATCTTTGGCCTATTTAAAACAGTTTCCTATTGATAAGCTGAAGATAGATCAGTCATTTGTGAGAAATATATCGGAGGATAGTCATGATGCTGCCATCGCTCATGCAATCATTGAACTGGGACATGCTCTTGGCCTGAAGGTTATTGCTGAAGGGATAGAGTCTGAGGAACAACAGCAGCTTCTCGATTCCATGGAATGTGATGAAGGACAGGGCTATCTTTTTGGTCGCCCGTTAACTGCCAGAGAATTCGAGCAACTGTTACAGCAACATCATGATCCGGAGCACTCTCCCCAAAATACAAAGCCGGGACTTTTTAAGGCATACTCTTAAAAATAAGGTGGAGGTTTCTATTCCTGCATGTTGAATTCAGTCAAGGCTTATTTATTTAGCCACATTAAAAGCACCGGGAAAGAGCAAAAAGAGCATTATCCCTTTAACATTGACCTGGACACAAGAAACGGATTCGAATCTGAACAGATAATATCAACCCAAAATGATCCTGACAGAATCAGAATGTACCAAAAGAACATTGATAAACTGCCTATGCCCCCTGTACTATGGGATGAATTTCAACGGGCGACAAAACGGGGAGCATCCAGCAAAAGAATCTCTACGATTATTACAAGCGATCCGGTTCTTTCTTCCGTAATCCTCAAAACAGTCAACTCGCCCAGTTTTGGCCTTACGAAGCCTATTGTTGATCTGAAGAGAGCAATCTCCCATCTGGGCAGTAATCTGGTTAGAGGCATTGTTGCCAAACACTGTTTTTCTGCAGTACTGCCTCAAAAGAGCAAAGCCTACAATATCGAAACACTGTGGAAACATGGCATGGCTGTTTCTGCGCTGGCAGAAATTGTGGGCGCTCACATACCTGAATGTAACAAGGACGAGGCGGCAACTATTGGCCTGTTTCATGATATTGGAAGAATGGGCTTTAATTTTTTTGGCACCCATAAGAGCGCCACTTTTGATCATGAAAAGGGCTACCTGCATTATGAGTCCAGGCGGTTTGGATGTACGCATATAGAGATGGGTGAACTTTTTGCAAAACACTGGAAACTTCCCGAGAAAATTCAATTGGGTATTAAATATCACCACCATCCGGGTGGTGCGGAAATTGAGGCTGTCCCCGAATCAATTCGGCCGGAAGTATTTGCCGTCTACCTGGCCGATCTGCTGGCCAAACATTTGGAGTTCCATGGCGGAAATACCAGCAAAACGCATCCTCATGAAAGCTATGCCGGAATGCTCCCTAAAATCACATTATACGACATCATGCATAAGAAGGCAGTCAGCAAAGAGCTTTGGCGGGTTAATTGCATTGACTTTTAACCGCAGAAGCATCTCATTTCGGACAGCAGCGATTCGATCAAAACTGGTTTAACAGACCCCTAGCAAGCCTCGCTGCTACTGATCAAACAGCAGCGGGCCAGCATCCGGAACAACCTGTTCAGCATAGCTGGCCACACACAGTGAAGCCCTGCTGAATCAAAGTTCGTAATCAACAACAATCCGTTCACAGGCCGCATTTTTCACCAGTGGAACCACGGCCTGATGCAATGGATGCGCCTGATAGGAAGCCAGCGCCTCGCGGCTCTCAAGCTCCGAATAGAGCACAACATCCGCCGATTGATCCGTGTTGCAGAAATCAATGCCGACTTCGATATGCAGCAGGCCGGGAATCTTCCCCTGCAGATCCTCCAGAGCCTTCTTGATCGCTACTGCATTCTCACTTTTTGAAATGCCGTCCACATCATCATGCAAACGCCACATTACAATATGTTTTACCATGTCATCGCCCTTTCATCCAGTTTCAGTGCCCCGACCTGCACCTGACCACCCCACAGGCGGGAGATCATCTCCCTGCTGTTTTCACTATCACCACTGCTAAAGAAGGTTACCCGCCCTGTTCTGTTTTCCGGCGCAGCCAGGCCGATCATCTCAAGCCGGCGTTCCAACTCTGCCGCAATCGCCCCGCCAGTATCCAGAATCACCACATCATCCCCTGCAATCTCACGGATCAACGGGGTAAGGAATGGATAGTGCGTACATCCCAGCACCACGGTATCTACACCACGTTCAAGCAAGGGCGCAAGATGACCCTCCAGCAGCTTGCGTGTTGCATCACTGTCAAAATCACCCGCCTCAACCTGCTCGACCAAGCCGCATCCCGGCTGAAACAGCACCTCGGCATTACTGCCAAAACGTTTCACCAGCCTGGAGAACTTCTCACTTGCCAGTGTACCGCTCGTGGCCAGCACACCGATCACGCCGCACCTGGTGGCCTCAACAGCGGGCTTGACCGCCGGCTCCATGCCAATAATAGGAATCCTGAAATCCGCACGCAGAGCATCAATGGCAACCGCTGTCGCAGTATTGCAGGCCACAACCATCGCTTTCGCCCCCTGACGAGCAAGAAAACCGGCAATCAGACGGCAGCGATCTTTAATGGCCCAAGGCTGCAACGAACCGTAAGGCATATAAGCAGAGTCTGCCACATAAATCAGATCCTCCGCAGGCAGCAGGCGATGCACATGCTCAAGCACCGACAGGCCTCCCACACCTGAATCAAAAATACCAATCGGCTGATAACGATCCAAAGAAATAATCCCCTGCTTGCTGAAAGTCAGGCAATCCTACCCCATTCTCCACAACCAAGGCCAACTTTCTGTTTTATTTTCGTATGTTGTGCTATAAGTTGCGTGATGAATCTGAACATGCCGGGAGAGTTCCATGTCTGATAACAAGGATCAGGAAACCATTAAAATCACCCCACCAACAGAATTGCCAGATATGGACAGTACCGTCCGTCTGGATATTGGCGGCAACCGGAATGTTGTTTCGACCTCCGCCCCGTATGAGATCACTGCCGATGATTTTGACACGACCATTGATGGACTCCTGAACATGGATGAGTTGCTAACGGAAGAGAAGAGTGCCGACTCCGGGCCAGAGGAAACAACCGTTTCTTTCTCTGCCGAAGAAATCGATTTTGATGATTTGAATGCAGGAATCAATGCCCTCTCCGAAGAGCTGTCGGAGTATCATGCGAAAGCAGAGCCATCTGATAAGCCTCTCGATCTTGATGACTCAGAAGAGGTGTTTGATATTGATCAGCCTGCCGCTCCCGATTCAGGTGACCATGAAAATGATCTTCCTGTATCATCAGTTGATTTATTTGACGGATTATCGTTGATTGCGGATGAGGGCGAAGAAGAAAAGGCTCCCGAAACAGAGGTGCTGCCGGATATATCCGAAGATATTGAAATTGCTGAAGAAGAGGTGGATGCAGCAGCCCCCCCTGTGATTGAACTGACGGAAAAGATGCTGGATGGGACTGAACAGTCACCACCACCTGAGTTGAACGATCCAGAAGACAGCAACATAGAGAGTCATGGGAACAGTACGCCGGAGAGTGCGATTGAAACTCCGGAATTAACCACCACCGAAATAGATATTCTTGCCGGTGCAACAGCTGCAATCAGGGAGCTTAATGAAAAGGAGCATGAACCGGGCACAGAACACCCTGTTACTCCTCCGGCACTCCAGCCCTCAGCTACAGAGCCCGTCAAGGAGCAAAAGGGCGGCTCAAACGCCCTGCCAACTATCCTCGGCATGTTAGGCATTGCTGCAGGCGGATTCGGCGCCTGGATGGCATTTGACGCCGGCAACAGGGTTGCAGATATGGAGGCGAAACTGCAGAATCTTAAAAGCTCGAAAGCGGCTGCAGCAAACAAGAAGAGCATTGCCGACATTCATCAGCGGCTTACAAAAATCGAGCGCCGCTTAACCGGTACACCAACCGTTGAGGCAGCCGCACCACTGGGGACAACCACTCCGGCAACCGGGACTGCAGCAGCCAAAAAGGCCGCAGTTGCCAGAGAAGAAGCAGCTAAACCGGCAGTCAAAGCCATTACACCACAGACCAGCGTGACCAAAACCGGGGCAACTGATGACTGGGTCGTCAACCTTTCATCACATTCAAAAGAGTCGCAGGCAATCAAAGAGCAGAGCCGCCTGCAAAAACTTGGAATAAATACAGAGGTCCACGCAGCCAGCATCAAAAACAAAACCTGGTACAGGGTTCAGGTCACAGGCTTCGCCAGCAAAAGTGAGGCGAAGGCCCGGCTTAGATCCATTCAGCAACGATCGGGCATTAAGGGTGCATGGATTGGAAAAAGATAGGGACTTCGTTTTCAGTTCCGCTTCTGCATAACCGCTGCACTTACCGTGACAGGTTGCGCTTTTGACAACAGCGGGCATCCTTGCTCCGATTCAAACTCTTATTTATTAAAGGTAGGCCATGTCATCCTCAGCTTCAA
>CAZLJF010000019.1:0-34667 GCA_964559845.1 uncultured Zetaproteobacteria bacterium
AACAGAAAAAAAGAAACAAAAACAATACCTTGAGATTTATTCAGGGGCGACTATTTATTGTATGCTGATTTTTTCTCTCCCATCAACCGGTGTTGCCACTGCCGCAGTTCTTTCCGCATCAGGATAAACTGCATCATCTGCTGGCATGGCGTCTGTTCTCGCATCACCTTGCCTTATGGTTTGTCACCGTTTTTTCTGTTCCATGTATGGTGTAAGTGATGGGCTTCACCAGTCATTTGTCGCCGGGCATGATGCGGAGGTGCAGACTGGATGGCCCATACGCCGGGTGCTGCCATGGCAGTGGCTGTGACCTGTCATCATCAGCGTTCCGGATGTACCGTCCGTCCGGAGCGGCTGGATCGCAGGCAGTTAAGGAAGTGCTGAATCGCATCTCCTTAACGTTCATCCATCGGCACATATGGCTGCCCATGTTTGCCCGTATAAATCTGGTTGGGACGATAGATGCGTGTATTGCCAATCATTTCACGCCAGTGTGCCAGCCAGCCGGCCACGCGGGCAATTGCAAAGATCGGTGTGAAGATGTCGGTATCAATACCCAGTTTGCGATAGACGATGCCGGAATAGAAATCGACATTCGGGCAGACGCCCTTGGCGCCGAGCGTCGCCTTGGAGAGTTCTTCGATTTTCTGGGCGATCAGGTAGGTCGGATCTTCACCGAAACGTTCAGTCAGTTCACCGTAGAGCTTCTGTAGCAGTGTGGCGCGCGGATCTTTGGTTTTGTAAATCCGGTGGCCGAGGCCGGTAATTTTTTGCTTCTTTGCAATTTTGTCATGCAGGTAGGGCTCAACATTTTCAACCGAACCGATTTCATCCAGCATCTCCAGCACCTCTTCATTGGCTCCGCCATGTAACGGGCCTGAGAGTGTACCGATGGCAGAACTGATGACGGTATAGGGATCGGCCAGCGTCGAGCCGGTCACCAGGGCTGAAAAGGTACTGGCATTCATGGTGTGTTCGGCATGTACAATCAGAGCGACATCCATGATGCGTTCGGCCAGCGGATCCGGCTGATTACCTGTCAGCATGTAGAGGAAGTTGGCTGCATGGGAGAGATCATCGCGCGGCGGAATGGGATCATCACCCTTGCGCATGCGCGCATGGGCTGCCACAAGTGTTGGTATTTTTGCCAACAGACGGATTGCTGCCTTGTCTGCCATCTGGTAGGTCGCGTCAAGATCCAGGTTCAGATCCGTGGGGGCGGGGTAGAACATGCCCATTGCCGCTACACCTGCCTGCAGGGCATCCATCGGGTGTGCTGCATCAGGATAGCACTTGATCATGTCGCGAATGCTGTATTTGATGCGGCGATGGTGGCGCAGCCGTATGTCAAATACTTTCAACTCTTCTTCGGATGGGAGGTGGCCATAGAGCAGGAGAAAAGATGTCTCTTCAAAGGAGGAACGCTCCGCCAGTTGCTCGATATCAATACCACGATACTCCAGATGTCCCTTCTGGCCATCAACATATGAGACAGATGATTCCGCCACCGGAATGCCGGCCAGTCCGGGCGAATAGCAGGGTATTTCATTGTTTTGCGCCATGGCAGAACCTCCGAAGTGGCATTTTCTGGGTGATATCAGTCTGAAAAGGAGCGGGAATATAACAGAGAGTCAGAAAGATTGTCAGTGCCGGAATCATCCGTTTTCCTGTTTGCTCATGTCGATATAGCGGTCTGCAGCCCACAGGTTTCTCGATTCGGGGTGCAATACCTGCATTTCAGCAGCCAGGCGACTGTGTTTCAGGATCGCCTTGATCAGCCATGTACGTTGTAGCATGAAAGGTTCAAAGCTGTGCCGGGGCAGCCTTAGCAGGTGACACGGTGTTCCCGATATGACGCTGTAGGGAGCAAGAAAGCCTCGCAAAAGTCCGCCGAGGTGGAAAAGGTCGCCCGGATGCATACTGCCAATCAGTGTCTCTTTGCCCTCTCTATGGCTGATCAGTAACAGTGTGCCTGACTGAACCATAAAGGCATCCGGATACTCCACACCCGCTTCTATCAATGTCTGGCCGGCATGTGTCGTGGTGTTCTCAAATATGGTGGTAACCCGTCGCCGGTCAATTTCATTGAACAGTTTGAAGATCTCATGCCGGGAGAGTACCTGCAGCACAAGCCGATGCCGGAACAGGTGTTCCATCATGTCGTAGAGTTCCTTGTTCTTTTTCAACAGCCCCCTGATTCGATCATAAGGGAGTTCCAGCAGGTTTACAGCTGTTGCAGCAGAGAGTGTGGCAGCACGGCGCATGCCGGTGAAATAGGCCAACTCACCAATCAGGCAGGGCATTTCCTCAGAGCCGGAAAGCCTGGTGACTTGCTGCCCGGGCATAATGACATCAATTTCGCCACTCTGTAGTAGCCACATGTGCCCGGCAATATCGCCTTTCAGGCAGAGGGGGTCCCCTGCCTCAAGTTCCCTTGGATAGGCATGCTCAAACAACCGGGTGATGAGGTTCGCTTCGCCTTCATCGCTGGCTTTGTCAATGACCTTTCCACGGTTGTCTTCACCACTTTCACTCATGATTTCACGCAGCCGGGCCGAACTCTCCTGGGAGAGAGTGTCCTCCTCTCCATCGAGATTTTCAGTATAATGTTTCATCAGGGACTTATAGGCAGTCAGTGCCTCGCTATAGTCGCCTGTACGTTCGCAGGCATAGGCATAACTGAGCTTGACATCTTTGTCATTATGCCAGACAGGGGAAGCCCACAATTTCCCGTAATATTTTCGGGAGGCATGGTAGTCACCCTTTGCTGCTGCAGCTTTGGCCTGTTGGAACAGCTTCTGATAGTCCATATAGATCGTATGACTCCTTTTAATGACCGCATCCCATTTTAGACTATTTCTCAGGAGTCTGTCGGAGCAGGAGTGATGTAAAACCAACTGCGTAAGTGATCAATTTTGGCTGGCCATCCGTAGTCTGTATGGAAGCATGGTTTAATCAGCACTTCCTGAAAGTTTCACATGTCGGTCGGCTCGCCACAAATAGTCATCGTTAGGCTTCATGACCTGCAGGTTGGCAGGCCTCCGGGAGAAGCGGAGGATCGCCTGTATGATCCATGGCCTTCTGGGAGTGAACGGTTCAAACTCTTCCTGTGCCAGACGCAGTAGCTGGACAGGTGTGGCAGTAACCACCCTGTATTCGCTTTTGTACCCCTTCAGAAGCCCACCGAGATGGACCATATCACCCGGAAAGATAGTACTCATCAACGAGCCGTTATCTGTTTCGGTTGTATCATCAGGCTTCTCCTTTGGACGCATGAAAAACATGCAGCCACTCTGAAGCATATAGGTGTAGTTATGCTCCCTGCCTGCTTCGATAAGGGTTTCGCCCGCCCCCAGTGAAACTGGTTTGAACGTGTGCATGATACGCATGCGGTCAATATCATTAACGTGCTCAAATACTGTGTGACGGGTTAGAACAGGTTCTGCCCAACGCTCAATAAGCAGGCGTTCCATGGCCGCATTGAATGCAGGATCACGTTCCTGTTGCAGGTATATATCTTCAGCCTTGATGGCAAAAAGTTCTGCCATTGTTGCGGCCTCGACATCGGCATGTCTTCGCTGCCTGGTGAAAAAGCCCACTTCACCGACAAGGGTAAGATAATCCTCTTTTACATGAATGGTGTCGGGCTCATCATAACCGGGCAGATGCACGGTGAGTGTGCCGCTACGGAGTAACCAGAGCATGTTCGGCATGTCACCTTTATGACATAGCATCTCACCGGCAGTAAGTGTGATCAGTTGCCCCATATTGCACAACTGCTGCATAAGTGCCGCATCATCCAGGGGGGGGGGATATTTCTCGGATTCTTCCGCTATGGGTGGCTCAGGCGCTCTTTTTTCGGGGCCTTTCTCGAGATCCCCTATAATGCGCTCAAGCGAAGCGGCAGCACCCTCTTCTCCATGTTGACGGTAAATATCGATCACCGCCGAATAGGAGGCAATCGCCCGGGTCAGATTGCCATTCTTTTCGGCGCAAAAGGCGTACCGTAGCCTGGTATCAAGATCATCGGCCATCTCCGGAAATGCCAGGATTTTCTCATAGAGGCATTCTGCCTGGCTGTAATCCCCTCTGGAGATCGATGTTCTTGCTTGCCGTAGCAGCTTTGGAAGCGACATATCGTTCATGACTGTTTTCTTCCCAGCGGATGGGAGCTGTTCACCAGCGCATGCAGGCGCACCCTGGAGATATGCGTATAGATCTCGGTTGTCGTGATATGTGCATGTCCCAGCAGCATCTGAACCACACGCAGGTCGGCACCATGATTCAGCAGGTGGGTCGCAAAGGCATGGCGTAGTGTATGTGGTGAGGGAAGGGGAGAGATGCCCGCCTGTCTGGCATAGAGCTTGATCCGTAACCAGAAGTTCTGCCGGCTCATGGCGCCTTTGCCGCGTCCCGGAAACAGGTGGGCATTGGCAACCTGGGTACGTTTTTGCAGCCACTTCCTGAGCCAGCTACCTGCCTCTTCACCAAATGGAACCATACGCTCCTTGTTACCCTTGCCAACCACGCGGATCATACCTGCCTGCAGGTCGATATTGGACAGGGTCAGCCCGACCAGTTCGGAGACACGCAGCCCTGTCGCATACATCAATTCAAGCATACAGCGGTCCCGCAGTCCTGTGATCTGGGTGATGTCGGGCGCGGCAAGCAGGAGTTCAACCTGCTGTTCACTCATCTCTTTTGGCAGTCTTCGCCCTCTGCGCATGTTGGGAAGGTGGCGCACCGGGTGGTCTTCCCGCCATCCCTCCTCCTGAAGATGGCTGTACCACGTTGACAGAGAACTGCGTCGGCGGTAAATACTGGAGTCTTTTAACCCTTTTTTTTTCAGACTTCCGAGATAGCTGGAGATATCCTCTTGCGATGCCCTGAAAATGGACTGTTTGCGCTTGTCATGCAGGAATTCACAGGCATGCTTCAGATCTGTACGGTACGCTGAAAGCGTCTGTGCTGACCATCCGCGCAGCATACCGAGACGCCGGAGCACTCCCTCCATGCGCTCTTCATCGGTAGTGTGGCTATCCTGACGAATCATGGTGGGGAAGAGTATATGGGGAATTCCGGCTTATGCGAACATCTTGCCGGCATAAGCGCCTCTGGAAAGGTCATACATTGTATTTGTGTTTTATGTTAATTATCTGGCTTATAATAAAAAGGCCCGGCAGGATGCCGGGCCTTTAAAGGTGGTACCGAGGACTGGAGTCGAACCAGCACGTCCGCGAGGACACTGGCACCTGAAGCCAGCGCGTCTACCAATTCCGCCACCTCGGCATTTTTTTAACCTCTGAATCAGTGCGGGAAGCACGTATTCAAACTGGTTACACAGGGCAAAGTTAAAAGGCGGTTTTAACTTTGCTCACAAAATCAAACATAAGTATGTATGATTTTGGCAGCCCGTCCGCAGGCCACAGGATACCCTGACTTCAGAGTATCCCTTGTATGCATAAGCCTTGCAAGGGCGCGCAATAGTAGAATGGAGCACTTTAGTGTCAAGAAAGAATGTGAAAAATTTTAAGTGGTCTGAGGCCAAAACGGATCATGGCAAGGCTTCCCGCCATAAGGCGGATGAGCGGAAACGTGGTGGCAGAAGACGCCCCGAGGGAAGGATCGAAAGAAATAGCCTTATCCGTACCTTGAAGCGTATGCCAAAGAGTTCTGGCTCAATACGCGATATTGAGCGGGCAATGAGAATCAAGGCACCCGATCAGCGCAGGGCACTTAAACGGCTCATCAGTTCGATGCTGGAGAGTGGCGAACTGCTTCAGCGTGGTAAATATCTGAAGCTGGAGAGGGGCAGGACATGGATCGGCAAACTCTCTGCCCATCCGGATGGTTACGGTTTTGTTGCCGTTGCAGGGCGCGACAAGGATCTTTTCCTGCCACAGCAGGAGATGCGAACCCTGATGCATGGCGACACGGTTGAGGTTCGGGCGGTAAGCTATCGCGGGCGCGAGTCGGCGGAACTGGTGCGCATTGTGGAGGAGGCTGCCAATGTCATTACCGGCCAGTTTCTGGTCCGGGGCGGTATCGGCATGGTGGAGCCTCGTTCCCGGAAAATTCCGCAGGCCATTCTTGTTACCGGAAGAGATGCCAAAGGTGCTCATGATGGCGACTGGGTTCAGGTTGAGATTCAGCGTGGCTCCGATCCGCTGCGTGGCCGGGTGCTTCACTGCCTGAGTGATCTGTTCAAGCCATCGAGCCTGATAGACTTGATCATTGCCGAGCAGCAACTTCCCGGCGATTTCCCGGATGAGGTTATGGAAGCCGCCAACGCGATGCCGGAGAGTGTATCTGCGCATGAAAGTAAATCGCGCAGGGATCTTCGCCATCTCCCGTTTGTGACTGTTGATGGTGAAGATGCCAGGGATTTTGACGATGCCATCTGTGTGTTGCCGCGCGGTGACGGTTTTGAGGTATGGGTGGCCATTGCCGATGTTGCCCATTATGTCCGTCCTGGCACGGCTCTGGATGCAGAGGCCTATGAGCGCTCCAACTCTTTTTACTTTCCCGACCGTGTTATTCCGATGCTGCCCGAGGCTCTATCCAACGGGATCTGCTCGCTCAGGCCCGGGGTTGACCGGCTGGCCATGGCCGTGCGTATGCGCTTTGATTGTCATGGACGGGGGCGTGCCGCACAGGTGTATGAGGCGGTTATTCATTCACACGCCCGGCTGACCTATACCGAGGTGGCCGCATGGCTGGAGAATGGTGATAGCGATGCCATCGAGAAGCCTGAAATCCGGCAGATGCTTACAGATGCCGCCCGCCTGTTGCGTTTGCAGGAGCGTAACAGGGAGAGGCGCGGTGCACTTGGGCTGGATCTGCCGGAAGTGCGTCCGGTGGTTGAAAATGATTCGATTTCAACGCTTGAGGTGCGCGAACGCAATGTGGCCCACAGGCTGATTGAAGAGTTGATGCTGGCAGCCAATGTGGCCGTCGCACACTATTTTGAGGCGCATGAATCGGCACTGCTCTACCGGGTACATCCCCAGCCTGAGCATCAGTCCATTGAAAAGGTAAATGATTTCCTTGCGCCGTTCGGCTCTGCGATTCAACTGCACATCGGCAGAGGTGTCCGGCCGCTTGATATTCAGAAGGTATTGCATGATGCGGAAGACAAGCCCTATGGCCATGTATTGCACAGGCTGATTCTGCGCTCCATGCAGCAGGCCAGGTACTCGCCAGATAACGAGGGACACTTTGGCCTGGCCTATGAGAGCTATTGCCATTTTACCAGCCCGATTCGCCGCTATGCCGATCTGACCGTGCATCGCAGGCTGAAAGCTCTGGTCAGAAAACAGGATCCGAACAGGGTGCAACCCGAAAGCGGGCTGGCTGCAATCGGTGAACATGCCTCTGTACAGGAGCGCAAGCAGGTGCGTGCAGAGTGGGATGTTGAGGCGATGCTGGGGGCGCTTTATCATGCCGGCGATGTCGGCAAGAGATTCAAGGCGGTTGTTTCCGGCATTACCAGGCGCCGCGTGTTTGTTGAGATAGAATCTTCACTGGCGGAGGCATCAATCGCAGTCGATGAACTGGGCGGGCTGTTTGTACTGGATGAGAAGAACCACCGCCTTGTTGCCCGGCGCGGCGGAATGATGATTAATCTTGGTGATGAGCTCGATGTTGAAATTATCTCAACAGACCCGGTTCGGGGGGTGATCAATATTTGTCTTGCCGAGATGGGTTGATTTTTTACGAATACCGGAGTGGATCCGCTGCAGCGCACTCAAAATAGTTTGCATAGCAACAGGTATCCATGTATCACCACCACGACCAATGTGGATTAACAGACCCTAATCGTCTCTTACAATATATCGGCAAGCGTATTCTCTTCCAGTACCTTCATGAAACTCTGCCGGGCCTGATAGAGTACGCCAGTCAGTTTGCAGCGATCAATCAGAGGGCATGTGTTGGTCTCTCTGGAGAAACACTCCTGAATATTCATATGCGGTTCGGTCAACCTCACAACATCTGCAAGGGTGATCTCTTCAGCCTTGCGTGCCAGGCGAATGCCGCCGGATTTACCGCGAACTGTCTGTATAAAGCCGTTAGTCCCAAGATTATGCACCACCTTTACCATATGGTTGCGCGATACGCCATAATGTTCAGTAATCTCGGAAACCGTAACCAGACGATTCGGATGCTTGCCGATATATAGCAATGCGCGGAGCGAATAATCGGTATAGGAAGTCAGCTGCATCCTCGAAACATATATTCTATTGACAGCTTTTCCAACCGTATTTAACCTGCACCGCAAATACATCTTTTGAGCCGCCCATCAATGAGAGCGGCAATATGAGATGCAGTTCGGTGATCTTTTCGGGGAGCCCATCGAATTAATCGTGAATCCATAGACTTGAGAGGAGAATTACCCATGTTTTGTTATCAATGTGAACAGACAGCACGAAATGACGGCGCACCCGGGTGTGCATCGTCCATCGGCAACTGTGGTAAAACCGAGCAGACTTCCGATCTGCAGGATTTGCTGATTTATGCCGTGAAAGGTATTGCTCAGTACGATAAGCGCGCCCGTGAACTCGATGCCGGAGATAATGCAGCTGCCGCATTCATTCTGAAAGCGATGTTTACTACGCTGACCAATGTGAACTTCAACCCTGCCAGCTTTACGCAAATGCTGCAGGAAGCTGCTCAGATTCGTGAGCGTGTTAAAAAGGCATACGAAAATGCGGCGGCAGCAAAAGCTGTTGCAGCAGAAACGCTGAGTGGTCCGGCTGCATGGGATATCCCTTCTGATGCCAACGCACTGCTGGCTCAATCTGAAATCGCATCCGTTAAAACGGGTGAAGCAGAGGTCGGTGAAGATGTCATCGGTCTGCGGGCGCTGATCCTCTACGGCACCAAAGGTGTTTGCGCCTATGCCTACCATGCGCTGATGCTGGGTCAGGAGAGTGATGAGGTATATGCGGGTATTGAGGATGCTCTTGACTTCCTGGCCAATGAACCAGGCGATATCGATGCACTGGTAGGAAAGGCCCTGGCTTTGGGCCACCTCAACCTGAAAGTAATGGAAATGCTCGATGCGGGTAATACCGGAAAATACGGTATGCCTGAACCATCAACAGTACGCGTTACTCCGGTTGCAGGCAAAGCGATTCTGGTCAGTGGTCATGATATGGTTGACCTGGAAGCCCTGCTGAAACAGACCGAAGGAACAGGCATCAATGTATATACCCACGGTGAGATGCTTCCTGCACATAGCTATCCGGAATTGAAGAAGTATTCACATCTGGCAGGCAACTTTGGTGGAGCATGGCAGGATCAGCAGACTGATTTCGCCAATTTCCCAGGTCCGATTCTGATGACATCCAACTGCATCATTGAACCGGCTGCATCCTATCGCAGACGTATCTTCACAACCGGCCCTGTCGGCTGGCCGGGTTTGCGCCATCTTGAAAACCATGATTTCTCCGTTCTGGTTCAGGCCGCCAATGCCATGCCTGGATTTGCAGCTGATTCGGAAGAGAAAACAATCACTGTTGGTTTCGGCCGCAATACAGTGCTTGGCGTAGCTGACAAGATCATTGATGCTGTAAAAGCAGGTGCAATCAAGCACTTCTTCCTGGTCGGCGGCTGTGATGGTGCCGATACAAGACGCAACTACTATACCGACCTTGTTGAGCAGACGCCGGATGATACCGTCATCCTGACACTTGGCTGTGCCAAGTACCGCTTCAACAAGAAGGAACTGGGTGATATCGGCGGTATTCCACGCCTGCTCGATATGGGGCAGTGTAATGACAGTTATTCAGCCATTCAGGTCGCAGTGGCTTTGGCAGATGCATTTGAATGTGATGTGAATGATCTGCCGCTGTCACTGTTTATCTCATGGTTCGAACAGAAAGCGGCAGCAGTACTGTTGACACTGCTGGCACTGAATATCAAGGGCATTCACTTAGGCCCGACACTGCCTGCATTCATTACCCCTGCGGTACTGAATACACTGGTTGAAGCATTCGATATTAAAGCCAATACTACACCGGAAGCTGATCTGGCCGCAGTGCTGGCAGCATAAACAACAGGTCGGAACGGGTACTCTCCCGTTCCGGCTTCCTTTTTTTTATTTCAGGGATATGCTGAACAGGTCAGCCTATCCCGAGAAACCTATGAAAGGATAATTCGATGACCGATTTACACTCCATTCGCCTGATTACTCAGGATGAGAAAGAATTAAACTTTGAATGTGCAACAGATGAGAATCTGATTGCTGCTGCTGCCAGAGCGGGCATCACGCTGCCGGCAGTATGCTGTGAGGGAAATTGCGGTGCCTGCCACGGCCATTGTAGAGATGGTGATTATGAACTGAAATCGCACAGTGTGGGCAGTCTCTCCAGAGAGGATGAAGAACATGGCGGTATCCTGATGTGCCGTACATACCCGCGAGGCCCGCTGACCGTTGAAGTGCCATCCGACCTGGATCACATCACTTCAGGCCCGGCGCCTTCGCCTCTGTGTGAAGTGCTGGCTATTGATGACATGGGTGGCAATGTCAGGCGACTGCTGTTGAAAGTGCTGCCCGATGAAAACGGTACTGTGAATTCCACTTTTGAGCCGGGCCAGTTTATGGAACTGGAGATCCCCGGCTCGGATATACGCCGTGCCTACTCCATCTCCAATGCCCCCAACTGGGCTGGTGAACTTGAGTTTATGATCCGTCTGCAGCCCCAGGGCAAGTTTTCCACATGGCTGGAAGATAACGCACAGGTGGGTGATACACTGCGCGCACGAGGCCCTGAAGGCAGTTTTGTTCTGCATGAAGGCGGTCTTGCTCCACGTCGTTTTGTTGCTGGCGGCACCGGCGTCGCACCCATGCTATCCATGCTGCGTCAGATGGCCGAATTTCAGGAAACACACGATTCACACCTCTATTTCGGTGTTACCACAGAGGACGATATCTTCGCCATGGCTGAGATTGAAGAGCTGAAAGAAGCTCTGCCCAATCTGAGTGTGGATATATGCGTCTGGAAAGCCGGGCCTGACTGGAAGGGCTTTTCCGGTTCACCAGTCGATGCGCTCAAGGCTGATCTGGCCAACGATCTTGCCAAAGGGCTGAAACCGGAAGTGTATCTGTGCGGGCCTTCGGGGCTGGTCGATGCAACTCAGACAGTGGCAGAAGAACTTGGACTGCCACATGAAAATATTTTCAGTGAGCGTTTCCTGCCAGGATAAGTACTACTTTCCCTGACTTTCCTGAAAGCAGAGAGGTGTTTGCGCATCTCTCTGCTTTTTTATCTGCCAAATCCACTCACTGCTCAGCACATCTTCGACGGCAAACTTACCGTAGCATTGCCACGCCAGTCATCTTTTTTGTAACTGGCCGATGACAGAAATCGTTAATCCAGCGGTCACCATCAGTCAATTTCGAACGTATCGCCATTGAGTATCGGGAGCAGCTCTTGCAATCATACATTGGATGCCGCTTTTTGGCCGAAATCGGTCATTGGGTCAGCCTCTATTTTCTCCAGAACTCGGGGATAAGAAGCACAAAAAAGGTGAAGATTTCCAGGCGGCCAAGTACCATGCCGAACATCAGAATGCCCTTGGCAGTATCCGGAAGCGAAGCATAGTTTAAGGCCGGGCCCACATCGCCAAAGCCGGGGCCTGTATTGGTCAGGCAGGCAGCGGTTGCCGAGAGTGCGGTCATCATCTCCACTCCTGTGATGGCCAGCAGGATGGCAATGATACTGTAGCAGACCATATAGAGTACAAAGAATCCCCATAGCGCCTGAACCACAGAGCCTGTCACACTGTGTTCACCGATTTTGACATGGATAACGGCATGCGGATGAATCAGGCGGCGAATCTCCCGTATACCCTGCCGGAACAGCAGCAGTACCCTGACCACTTTCATACCACCGCCCGTAGAGCCTGCACAGGCGCCGACAAACATGGCTGCCAGCAGAAGCATGCCTGTTCCGGGTGGCCATGCAGCATAGTCGCTGACAGCAAAGCCTGTCGTGGTTGCAATGGCAACCGTATTGAAGACTACTTCGCTTACAGTGCCCGATCCGGATGATAGCGTAATAATACCAACCAGAATGATCAGTGTTCCGACCCACTTCATATAGGTGCGAAACTCATCGTCCTGAAAATAGGTTTTAAGTGAAAAGCCACGCTTTAGAGCTGCGAAGTGGAGGGTGAAATTGACACCGGCCATCAGCATAAAGACAATAATCAGGGTGCGAATGGTCTGCGATTCATAGTAGCCAATGCTGGCATCGTGTGTGGAGAAGCCGCCAATGGCGATGGTGCACATGGCATGGTTGACCGCATCGAAAAGGGACATGCCGGCCAGCCATAACAAGATACCCGTAATGACTGTCATTGCCAGATAGATATACCAGAGAACCTTGGCGGTCTCCGTTACACGGGCGGTCAGCTTGTCTTTGACAGGCCCGGGTGTTTCAGCCCGGAAAAGCTGCATGCCGCCCACGCCCAGCAGTGGCATGACGGCAACGGCCAGCACAATGATGCCCATGCCGCCCAGCCACTCTTGCATCGAGCGCCAGAAGAGGATTGAGGGCGGCAGTGAATCAAGGCCTGTGAGAACGGTTGCGCCGGTGGTAGTCAGGCCCGAAGTGGATTCAAAAAGCCCGTCAATGACGGAATCACAGACACCAGTGGTCCAGAAGGGTATGGCACCAAGCAGGGAGAGAGTTACCCAGGCCAGCGCGACAATCAGAAATCCGTCCTTGTGGCTTAACTGTGCAGGTGCTGAACCGGCCCAGCGCATCATGGTAAGCCCCAGTGCGGATGTAAGACAACCGGCGAGGATGAAGTGATCTGCATGCCCGGATGCAAAATAGAGTGAAATCAGGGCAGGGGCTATCATGCCACAGCCGAACATGGCAATCAGAATGCCGAGTGTCCAGACGACGCCTCTGGGGTGCATGGTTCAGGTTTGCTCCTTTGTGGTGATGTTATTCAAGGATTCCTGCTTAACATGAAACAATGTGCGTTAGAAAAATTCCAGATGAACTTCAAACAGTTTCTCAACCGCGCGCAGGGAGGCTCCCTGCGTAACCAGCAGCACATGGTCATCCGGTTGAATCTGTGTGTTACCATCCGGAATAATCACCTCGCTATTGCGGACAATAGCACCAATCACGGTATTGGCTGGCAGGGCAAGCTCATGAAGCGGCGTATGAAGAATGTTTGAGGTCTCCAGTGCGACTGCTTCCAGTACCTCCAGAGTGCCGTCACCAAGTGGTGACATGCCGAGAATTCTGCCTTTGCGGACATGACGTAAAATAGATGACGCCGTTGTGAAGCGGGGGGATACCGTAATATCCAGCCCGATCTGGCGAACCAGGTCGGTATAGATGGCGCGGTTAACCAGCGTGACGACGTGAGGGACATGATATTTCTGGGCGATTAAACTGCTGAGAATATTGGTTTCATCATCATTGGTGAGTGCCAGGAAGTCATCCATACCATCAATCGCCTCCTCTTCGAGCAGATCACGATCAAGTGCATCGCCATGGATGACAATGCACTCGTCCAGTTGCTGGGCCAGCCATTCAGCCCGTTGGGGGTTGTGCTCGATCAGCTTGATGGAAACACCCATGCGTTCCAGTTCCTGGGCGACAATAAAGCCGACATTACCGCCGCCTACGATCATCACATTGCGGTTCTTCTGCTCGGAGGTCTCATAGCCTACATGTTTAAGAAAGGCATCGACCTGTTTCCGCGCCATGGCAATATAGACACTGTCGCCTGCCAGCATCACGGTGTCGGCATCAGGCACATGCCAGCGCTGGTTATGTTCATGTGCGACGATATAGGAGCGGATGTTTCCCATGACCTCGTCCAGTTCATTCAGGGCCAGCCCGGCCAGAATGCCCTTGGGAGGCACACGCAGGCCCAGCAGTTGTACCCGGCCATCGGCAAAATCCTGTGCGTCAACTGCAGATGAGACCTGGAAACGTTTTACAATCGATTTTGCTGCTTCACGCTCGGGTGAAATGATCAGGTCGATAGGCAGTTCATCGCGCCCGAACAGGCCAACGCTGTTAACATAGTCCGGCTCCCGCACACGTGCCATTTTCGTTGTTACCTTGAAGAGGGAGTGTGCAACCTGACAGGCCAGCATATTCGTTTCATCGTTGGTGGTGGCGGCAATCAGAAGTTCGGCATTTTCTGCACCTGCCAGGCGAAGTACTCTGGGGTGGGAGGCGTGTCCCAGGATGGTTCTGACATCCATGGTGTCTGCAACGCGTTGCAGCCGTTCGGCATCGTTATCAACGACAACCACATCGTTTCCCTCTGTTGCCAGCCGCTGGGCAATATGAAAACCGACCTCTCCGGCACCAAGAATCAAAATATTCACTGTTTTTTCTCCGGCGCATTGAGTCCAAAGCTTTTGATTTTCCTGTGCAACTGACTCCGTTCCATGCCGATGGCAGCAGCTGTCCTGCTGATATTCCACTCATTTCGACCAAGATAATGCAGCAGGTAACTACGCTCAAAAGCTTCACGCGCATGATGATAGCTGTGGGTAAATATACTGCTGTTATGGTTTTGGACGGCCTGTTGAACCGGTACGGAAGCGGCATCAAGTGGAGGCATGGTTTCAGGCGTGATTTCAATGCCTGGCTGAAGAATATGACAGCGCTCGATGTAGTTTCTCAACTCCCGAATATTGCCTGCCCACGGATAGGCCTGCATCAGTGCAATCACTCCTTCAGAAAATCTGACCGGATCGCCTCCCAATAACTGGGCCTGCTCACCTGCCAGCGTTTCAACCAGTATCGGAAGGTCCTCAATCCGGTCGCGAAGAGAAGGCAACTGGATGGTTACTACATTCAGGCGGTAATAAAAGTCTTCCCGGAGTTTCCCCTCGCGCAACAGTTGCTCCGGTTCGTGCGAACTGGCGCCAATAATGCGTATATTGGTTGAAATCGGCTTTGGATTGCCGAGACGGTGGATTTTCTTCTCCTGCATGGATTTCAGGATTTTGGCCTGGATACCGAGGCTTAATTCACTGATCTCATCCAGAAAAAGAGTGCCGTCATTGGCTGCTTCAAAGCGCCCCCGCTGGGCATGCAGCGCTCCCGGAAATGCTCCCTTCTCATGGCCAAACAGTTCTGAATCCATCTGGTTTTCCGGAATGCTGGCAGTATTGAGTTCGATAAATGGTGCCTTTGTACGCTTGGATTGAAGGTGAATCTGCTGGGCAGCCACGGCCTTTCCTGTACCATGCTCGCCAAGAATCAGTACTGCCGCATCGGTTGCAGCAACACGTTTTATCAATTTTCTGGCCGTTTCAATCGCATCGCTCTGGCCGACCAGTTGATGCCGGGTCTGCTGCTGAATATTCTGTTTCAGGTCAACATTTTCCTGTTCCAGTTTGCGTTTTTCCAGTGCATTGCGCAGTAGAATCAGCAGGCGGTCTGAAGAGAGTGGTTTTTCGACAAAGTCAAATGCCCCCTGGCGGGTGGCGCGGACAGCCGTATCGATAGTTGCATGGCCTGACATGATGATGATCGGAACGGTTTCATCAATTTGCAGGATTCGGCTCATGGTTTCGAGCCCGTCAATACCGGGCATCCAGATATCGAGGAGGATGCAATCAGCCGGCTGTTTGCGAAAACGGGCGACAGCTTCTTCACCGGACGGGGCGCAGGAGACAAGGTATCCTTCGTCCTCAAAGAGGCCCTGCAGGGATTCCCGAATTGCCTGTTCGTCATCAACGACCATAATTTGCGCACTCATGACTGCACCATGCTGGTTTCTTTGATGGGCAGGCGCAAGCAGAAGTGTGTCGGCTGGCTGTTGGAAACAAGCAGCAGCTCGCCTTCATGTTCGTCCGCAATTCTTTTGGCGATGGCCAGCCCGAGTCCGGAACCGTCTTCCTTGGTGGAAAAATAGGCATCGAAGATATGGGATGCGATATCATCCGGAATGCCGGAACCGCCATCCTGAATATGAAACTCCATTATATGATTATCGTGAATGCCAAAAAGATAAATCGGCGCTGCCGTATCTTCGGTGGCTGCCAGGGCGTTATCCATAAGGTTGATCAGAATTTGCCTGATCTGGTCGGCGTCACAATAGCAGAGAGTGTCATTTGTAAACGCCTCGACGTGAATGCGTGGATAGGCGCTATAGAGTTCACGCATATCGCTGATCAGTTCTTTTGCCGGAACATCTGCTGGTTTGGGTTGTGGCATGCGTGCCAGGTCGGAGAAGTCCATGATCAGCCGCTGCAGGCGCTCTACCTGGGTGATAATGGCGTGGGTGCAACTATCGAAAACATCAGTGTCGTCTGCCGCTTTTCTAAAGCGGCGCTGCAGGCGTTCAGCTGCGAGTTTGATCGGTGTCAGCGGGTTTTTGATTTCGTGAGCGAGGCGTTGGGCCACTTCTGCCCAGGCCCGGTGTCTTTGCGCTTCAGCAAGGCTGCTGACATCGTCCAGAACCATCAGGTAACCCGAAAAACCGGCAGAACCGGCGCCGCTTAAGCGGGCTCCCCGGGCAAGAATGTGGAGATTATGATGTTCCACCGATAACTCCAGTTCATGTTGCAGGTAATCCTCTCTTTGATGTTGCAGTTCATCATAGAACTGACCGACAAGGTGCAGCCTTCCTGTGCAAAGCGGGGTGATGGAGCGCCCCGGCATCCAGTCGCCCGAGAGCTGGAGCAGTTCACGCATGGCCTGGTTCAGCAGGCGGATATTTCCCTTGGCGTCTACCAGCAGTACACCGGTCTGCAGGTTGGCCAGCAGTGTTTCGAGTACATACTGTCTCTGCCGGCTGCTGTCCAGGGCGCCGGTCAGCTCTTTCTGGGTCTGCTCCAGAGCCTCCACATTCTGCTTGAGCCGCAGTGTCATGCGGTTGAATGAATGAACAAGTGAACCCAGTTCATCTTCAGGCGCGGTTGGTATGGATACGCTCAGATCACCTTCAGTTACCCGTTCCAGAGCTTTGGCAAGGTCGCTGATTGGTGATGTCAATCGCCGGGCAAAGCCGATGGCGACGATACCGGAGACAATAATAATCACCAGTGTGGCAATCAGCATGGCATGGGTAAATGTACCCCGAATGGACTGCCGGTTACGTTCCAGTTGCCGGTATGTCCGGTAATCAGCTTCTACAGCCCGGGCATTTTGTACAACGCCATCAGGCAGCTTCACCTGAGCACGCAGTACACCGATGATGTTCTGGTGGGCGCGTAGCGGTGCATAGCCGATGGCCATTTCATCTCCTTCTCTGTTAACCAGTGTGGTTGAGATCAGTCCCAGTGTAAGCGCAGGCCTTGCCTCCTCTTCCAGAGCTTCAGGTTCAAGGGTGGAAAGTCCTTCCAGTTGCACATTGGCAACAAGACGTTCGTTCAGGTCAAATATCTGGATGCTTTGCCAGCCTTCATGCAACATGATTTCGTTCAGGTGCGTGTTTAGCAGGCTGTAGCTTACCGGCAGCGTGGCAACATAATTCAGTAGTTCATTGTCATTCATTACAGTTGTAAGGCCATACTTGAGATCGGCATCTACTCGCGCATAAAAGCCCTGGGCAAGGTTCAGGGCCTGATCCAGCAGGGTATCGACGCGCACGTCAAACCAGACATCCATGCCCCGTTCGACCATCTGGTTGGCTGCCACCTGAAGAATGGTGGCAGGAATAAGCAGCATGCTGACCAGTGCGATCACCAGCTTGGCCCGCAGTCTTGAGCCGGCACGACGCTCCTTTGGTTCGCTTAAAATGCGCATGCCATAATTCAGAAGCGCGATAGAGAGCATGGCCAAAAGCGTAATGTTGATCCATGCAATCGCTGAATCTTCCAAGGTTGTGCCACCCGGCCAGAGCATGATCATGGTCGCCCATAAAATGGCGACCATGATCAGCGGCAGATAACGGATGATTCCGGTCATGGCAGTGTGATTGTTTTTTGTGCCACAGTTTCGCTAAATCGCATGAGTTCAGCCCACCATGAATCACTATATTCGCCTTCATGAATATGCAGTTTGATATGGAAGTTATAGACCACTCCGGGTGAAAGCAGACTCTGATCCAGCGTGGGAAAGCGATCCAGGCGGGAGAGAAACAGCATTGCCTCATCAACAGTGTGAACCCGCTGTGAAATGCCGCTGCTGGTATCAGTCAGCAGCCAGTTTTTCGAAATCAGATCGGGTGTTGCCTGACGGACAAGGGCGATAGTACCGATGGTGTTATTGAGCCAGTAATCACTCACCTCCTCGATAGTGATTTCCCAGCTGAATGTTACCGGTGTTCCTTCACTGAGCGCCCGCCTGACCCTGTCATCTGTGGCAACAGGGCCTATGCTGCAATAGATTACCTTGTCATCACTGGTAATGTCCAGGGAAGAGAGCAACATCGCGGAATATGCAGTATTTACCTGAAAAAGTATGCTGACAGCCGCAGCTACCGTGATTTTGGGGAACAAGCGAAAAATCGTGAGCATCAGCCCCAGTTTAACTTCGATGTCTGATGATGCCAGTTGAAATCGCCGACCCGCTCTTCACAGTGCCTGAAATCAAACGAATAATAGTGTTACATGTTACGGAAGTACTGATTTATTCTGCACTTCCATGCAGGCCATGAGTGGCTTCTGCAGACGAAAGTCGCGCAAAATTTGCACGAGAGTGATTTTGCATGGCTGATATTGTACGGATGCAATTATTCAGCATCTCCTTAGGATTCGCCCATGCCCATTGTAACCCTGCACCGGATATCCAAGGCTTATGGTCCGCAACTGTTACTGGATCATGTGTCTCTGCGTATTTCTCGCCAGGCCCGTATCGGCCTGATTGGCAGAAACGGTGAAGGCAAATCGACACTGCTGAAGATTATCGCCGGCTTTATCGAGCCTGATGACGGTCAGATCAGTACACGCAGAGGCGTAAAAATCGCCTATTTGCCACAGGCTCCCTGTTTTGAACCGGGACATACCGTTTTTTCGCTGGTATCGGAAGGGCTGGGTGAGGTAGCGGCTTCACTCAATGCCTATGATGAGGCCCTGATGGCTCTGGAAACGGACAGCTCCGATGCAGCCATGAAACGGCTGGCAGATATGCAGTCTGAGCTGGAGCGAACCGGTGGCTGGCAGTATAAGTCACGCATTGAGACGGCCATCTCCCGGCTGAAACTGGATGCGCATCGTGATGTCGGGGAACTCTCCGGTGGCTGGTTAAGACGTGTGGCGCTGGCACGTGCCGTGGTGGCTGAGCCGGATCTGCTGCTGCTTGATGAGCCGACCAACCATCTTGATATTGCATCGATTGAGTGGCTTGAGGAGTTTGTGGCTGGTTTTTCCGGCGCGGTGATGTTTATTACCCATGATCGATATTTCCTTGATGCTGTGGCAGAACAGGTGGTGGAGTTGGATCGGGGGGCGCTAACCTATTTTGATTGCAGTTATGCCGAATATCTTGAGAAAAAGGCTGATCTCCTGGCGCAGGAGGAGCGGCAGCAGAGAAAGTTCGACAAATTGCTGGCAGATGAGGAGCGCTGGATCAGGCAGGGGATTCCGGCCCGCCGGACTCGCAATGAGGGGCGTGTTCGCAATCTTGAAGAACTGCGCAAACAGCGGGAGGCCAGACGGCTGCGCGGTGGCGATGTCGAGTTACGGGTGGCCTGCGGTATCAAGCCGGGCAAGATGCTGATTGAGGCGGTGGAGTTGTCGCATACCTTTGGTGAAACCGTGGTGGCCAGCAGTGTGAGCCTGAAAATCATGGCGGGTGATCGCATCGGGCTGGTCGGACCGAATGGTATCGGTAAAACAACGTTGTTGAAGATGCTGCTGGGTGAGTTGAAGCCGCAACATGGCCGGGTACGGCATGGCACTCGTCTGGCACCGGCGTTTCTTACCCAGATGCGGGAGCTTGACCCGAACATGAAGCTGAAAGATGTGTTGCTGCCCCACGGTGGCAACTATGTCCATATTGCCGGAGTTGAGCCTCGCCATGTGGCCAGTTATCTGCAGGACTTTCTGTTTGATAGCGAGCGATTGCATGCACAGGTCAAGGCTCTCTCCGGCGGTGAGCGCGGCCGGCTGATGCTGGCCAAATTATTGCTGGAGCCTGCTAATCTGCTGGTTCTTGATGAGCCGACCAATGATCTCGATATCGGTACATTGACCGTGCTGGAGCAGGCACTGGCCAAATATGACGGCACGGTGCTGTTGGTCAGCCATGACCGCGCCTTCATGGACCGGGTGGTTTCGCGTGTGCTTGCATTTGAGGGGAGCGGGCGAGTGGTTTCGATAGAGGGTGGTTATACCGATTATGCTGTATGGAAATCCAGGCAGAAGGGTGAATCTGTCACGGCTGCAAAAAAGGATGCTGTCAAGCCCAGACCTGTTCGCCAGAAGACCAAGCTCTCTTACAAAGAACAGCGGGAACTGGATGCACTGCCTGCAAAGATAGAGCTGCTGGAGTCCGAGAAGGGGGAGATAGAGAAGAGGTTTTGCGATCCGGACTATTTCAACCGCGATGAGAAAGGGTATATGCAGGATCAGGCACGCCTGACTGAACTGGAGTCCGAATTGATGGCGGCATTCGAGCGCTGGGATGAGCTGGAGAGCAAGCAGGCGGCGCTGGCCTCATGAGCAGCCTCCATATTGAAAGATTCTGGGAGTCAAAGTCACTTTCCGAGATGACGGATGCGGAGTGGGAATCGCTGTGTGATGGCTGTGGCCGCTGCTGTCTCCACAAGTTTCAGGATGAGGATTCTGAAGAGATGTTTTTCACCAATGTCGCCTGTGCCCTGTTTGATACCGGAACATGTCGCTGTTCTTCTTATCAGACTCGATTCGAATCTGTGCCGGATTGCGCCGATATTCGCAAGTTCACCAGGCGGGAGTATCAGTGGTTGCCGGAGTGCTGTGCCTACCGGCTGCTATTTGAAGGCAAGAGGCTGAAGCCGTGGCATCCGCTCATTTCAGGTAATCCCGAAAGTGTTCACAAGGCAGGGGTGTCGATGCGCGACAGCGTAATCAGTGAAGCCGATGCCGATATGGAGAATCTGGAAGATTATATTGTGGGAACATTGATCTAGGGCCTGTTAACAGGCCCTGATTTTTGCCAATGTCTTTGGAGCGAAAGCGATATTGGAAGTTTAACTAATTGATTTATTCATACCAATCAGTTGGAAGAGCTCCAGACGGGAAGATGGATTGTTCAGGAACGCGCCTGTAAGTTTGGATGTCGTCGTCCACGAGCCCGGCTTCTTTACGCCCCGGTGGCACATGCAGAAGTGTTGGCACTGGATGATGACGGCAACACCGGCAGGCTTCAGCACCTCTTCAATCACATTGGCAATCTGCATGGTCAGCTTCTCCTGCACCTGCAGTCGCTTGGAATAGGCATCCACCACACGCGCCAGCTTGGAGAGCCCAACTACACGCCCGTCCGGAATATAGGCAACATGCGCTTTGCCGATGAAGGGGGCAAGATGGTGTTCGCAATGACTATGGATATCGATATCTGATACCAGCACAACCTCATCATAACCATCAACCTCCTCGAAGGTTTTAAGCAGGTGCTCTTTCGGATTCTCGGTGTAGCCGGAAAAGTATTCGTTCATGGCTGCCAGTACGCGCTTGGGCGTCTCCTCAAGCCCTTCACGCTCCGGATTATCTCCCATATATTTCAGCAGGGCGCGGACATGCGCCATCGCCTCAATATTGTTTGGATCGGTGGTGTCAAAATCGTCTGTCAAAGGAAACCCTCATCATGCAAGCTTGCCCCACATTAGCGCATAAAAAGGCGTAGTAACACCCTAAATATTTTGGGGTCGGCCCATCATGCGAAAAAAGAGGAGAGTCATTTGATTACGGTAGATTTGCTTCGCCACGGCGAGCTTGAGGGAGGCATAAAGTATCGCGGGCAGGTGGATGATCCGCTTACCGCTGCGGGAAGAGAAGTCATGGACGGTGTGTGGAAGCGGATTGCTCCGGAGACTGATCTGATTATCTGTTCGCCGTTAAGCCGCTGCCGTGAGCCTGCCCGTGCGTGGGCAAAAGTGGCCGGGATCCCCTGTGAAACCGACGCCCGTATTGCTGAAATGCATTACGGTGAGTGGGAGGGGTTAATGCCGGAAGAGATCATGGCCCGCTATCCGGGCATGCTGGAGCGGTGGCGTGCCAATCCTGAAGAGATACAGGTGCCGGGCGGCGAAACTGTCAGGCAGCTACGTGATCGGATTTCAGATTTCTGGTCAGAAGTTCATGCACAGCATGATGGCAAGCAGCTTCTGGTTGTGGCCCACTCGGGCAGTATCCGCATGCTGATTGCGCATGTGCTTGCGGCTCCCGTTGTGTCGACACGTCATCTGCAGGTGCCTTATGGCTGCTGGAGCCGGGTTGCATATCATAAAGGCGTTAGCCGGTTGGAATTCCACAATAGACTCTGATTTTAGGGAATTGTCCGGGTGTTATGGCGTTGTCTCCAGAATTTTCAACGCCGTCTCGGCTACATGTGCGCCGTAAGTGCGGGCGGCGACAAGCTGGGCATCACTGATGGGCTGAGGCATGCCTTCATGGTTGCCGCAGCGGGCATAAGGCCCCCATTGCAGGCCTGCATCGGCATAGCCGGGGAGTGATTTGGGGAAACCGATCACAATTATGCCATGCTCAAGGAAATTGGAGTAGAGTGAAATCATCGTGCCTTCCACACCGCCACCGCCGCCGCCGAATCCGCCGCCGGTCGCGAAAACACCGCCAACCTTTCCTTCCAGTGCACCCTCCATCCACAGTTTTGCGGCTTTGTCGATTAGCTGTTTCATCTGCCAGGCTATGGATCCCATATGTACCGGTGTTCCGAAAATAATCACATCGGCACGCGTCAGGTCATCCAGACTCGTATCGCTGGCCTGTTTGAGAACAATGTTGCAATCTATAGCCGCATTTGCGCCGGCAGCAATGGCCTGCGCCATCTTTTCCGTATTACCATAGTCAGAGTGGTAGCTGATCAGTATATTGAGGGCCATTTGTATCTCTCCTTTTATTTATTGGAAGGTAAAATCAGGCGTGACCGATCTGGTCAGTCAGATTGGCCCTGTTGATGCCCATGCTTTGTGCTGCCAGCGCCCAGCGAAATTCCGGTTCTGCCTGAAAAAGAAGGTGATGGTTGGCTGCTGCGACCAGCCAGTCGTTATTGGCCAGTTCCTGTTCCAGCTGTCCTGCACCCCAGCCGGCATAACCAAGAATCAGCATGAAGTGTTCAGGGCCACAGCCTGCGGCAATCTCCTCAAGAATATCGCGGGAAGTGGTCAGATGCAGTTCCGGTGTAATCTGCATGGTCGAATCGTAGATATGCCAGCCATCATGCAGCACAAAACCGCGAAACGGATCAACCGGTCCCCCCTCAAAACTTAATGTGCGATTCTCAGGAAGATGGGCGATATAACTCCGATCCGGTGTCAGTTGAAGATCCTCCAGCACATCGATAATCGAGACCTGCTGGGGACGGTTGACGATCAGGCCCATGCACCCCTCTTCATCATGGTGGCAAAGCAGTATGACCGTGTCGCGAAAATTGCGATCTTGCAGCGATGGTGTTGCCAGAAGAATTTGCCCGCTCAGATTATTGATCTGCATTTGTAGCCTCATACCGGCTATGGTGTAACATCTTACGTGCCATATTGATTGCTTCCATAATACTACTGTAGGACACTTTTCCCGAACCTGCACGATCCAGCGCCGTACCGTGATCTACACTGGTTCGGATGAATGGCAGGCCGAGGGTGATATTGACGGCATCGCCAAAGCTGAGTGCCTTGATTGGAATGAGTCCCTGGTCGTGATAACAGCAGATGATCGCATCATACTGGCTGCGAATCTGCGGTGAAAAGAGTGTGTCGGCAGGCAGCGGTCCCTGCACATCAATACCGGTCTCTTTCGCCTGTCGGATGGCAGGCGTCAGAATCGTGGCCTCTTCATCGCCAAAATGCTGCTGCTCTCCAGCGTGGGGATTCAGGCCGCACAGTGCCAGTTTTGGAGCGGGGATACCAAAACGATGTATCAGGTCATGATGGGTGATTTGAAGGGTATCGGTAACGGCTTCAATAGTTAATGTGTCAGCAACATCCTTTAACGGCATATGTGTCGTGAGCAGTGCAACACGAAGCTGCTCCGATGCCAGCATCATTACCACACGCTCTTTGCCGGCCAGGCTTGCAAAAAACTCGGTATGGCCGGGAAAGTCGAAGCCTGAGTTGCGCAACACAGCCTTTTCAATCGGTGCCGTAATCAGTGCAGCGGCATTGCCCTTTATGCATGCGCTGGCGGCTGATTTAATACAGGCAATGACGGCTGCGGCAGTGGCCGGTGAAGGTGTACCAACACTCACGGGAGCAGATGTCATCTCTGCTGGCAGCGGATTCCAGCAGCCAAGAAATCCATCCGGTACATCCGCTTTCAACGAACTGCATTCATGGATGTTGATATGCATACCGAGTTGCGAGGCGCGCTCACTAAGCCAGTGGGAGGGGGCGGCAACAATAACATGCTGAAACAGTTCGGCATGCGCCTGGAATGCCAGCAGAGTGCAGTCGGATCCGACACCTGCCGGCTCACCCAGCGTAAGCAGCAGCGGGCATGTTTTGAGTGCAGACAATGTCAACAGGCCCTAGTTACAGCCTTTATATTCGATGATTGCCTTGGCTTTGAGGCTGGCAATCCAGCGAGGAACCTGGCTCTGCATTTCGGCATTGATCAAAACTTGTTGAATGCGGTCGCGGTGCGCTTCAAAGGCATTGGGGTCGATATGGCGTTTGGCGATAACCCGAATAATATGGAGGCCAAATTGTGACTCAACCACGCCGCTGGTCTCACCTGCTTTCATATTAAATGCGGCCTCTTCAAATGCCGGAACCATTTGCCCTTTTCGGAACCAGCCAAGATCACCGCCGCGCTCGGCGCTCGGCCCCTGTGAAATCTCCCTGGCGCGGGTGGCGAACTCCTCGTCAGAACTTTTCTGCATCTCCCGGGCAATGGTTTCCGCACGGTGGCGGATTTTCGCTTTAGTGGCCTTGTCCGCAGATGCAGGGAGTGTTATCAGAATATGACGGGCATGGACTTCATCATAGCTTTCGCCAACTTCCGGTTTATGCATACGGTCGTCTTTTACCTGGATAATATGGAACCCTGCCGATGAGCGGATGGGTTTTGTAAAACCACCGACCGGAAGTGTGAATACTTCATTGAATTGCTGGGTAATGCCGCCCGGGAAAAACCAGCCCATCTCGCCGCCTTCTCTGGCATCAGCAGCATCTGATTCCAGTGCGGCAAGCTGCCTGAAATTGGCGCCGTTGATCAGCCGGGCGTAAATTTTCTGCGCCCGTTTCCGGGTGCTGGCAAGCTGTTCGGGCGTTGGTGAGGCGGGCAGGGCAACAAAAATCTGGGCCAGTTGCACTTCCCGGATCGGTTTCGGGTTGGCCAGATGTTTGCGGTAGTACTCCCGCATCGACTCTTCGCTAATGTTTAGCTTGCCGCGAACCGCCGTATTGATGAGTTTGCTGGATAACAGACGCTCCTGAAGCGTCTCCCGGTACTCCCTGATATCAATGCCCTGTGCTTTGAGTACCTCGGGAAGCTGGCCTGCCGGAATACCGTTTTTCGATTCGATATCCGCCATGGCGTTGTCGATCTCTTCACCCGAGACTGAAAGTCCAAGCCTGGCCGCCTCCTGCTGTTGCAGTGTCTGTGCAATGCGTGATTCAAGCGCGCGTTTGGCAAGTAGCGAATCAGCAGGAAGAGTACCTTGAGCGGTCTGGGCGAGTTGCTGCATCATTATCTGTTTGTCCCGGTTTACCTGATAGCAGGTAATGGCCTTACCATTCACAATGGCGGCGATGGAATCAATCTTCTCTGCAAATGCCGCCGTACCAATAGGCAGTGTTGAAAATGACAGCAAGCTGATCACAGTAAAAAAAAGACGCATGTTAACTCCAAGTATCTAGGGAAGCGCTGATTTATTCAGTGCTTCCGTGCAGCCTGTGGATTGGCCCTTATTTATTGCACAATATGCAATAAATAAGTCTCTTCCTAGACAGGAAGGGAAGGTTTGCAGATTATGATCCGACACTACCCAGCCCCTCAAATCCTAGCAAGAAGCGAAAGCCAAAATCGGAATTGGCAGCACTTCCATTCACATTGTTACGATACCCTTCAATGCGAAGATTCCAACATGGGTGAAGGTAGTGGATGCCGCCACTGGCCTGCTGGGTCATGTTGAGCAGCCGGTCATATCGCCAGCTACCGAAAACAGACCAGCGCCGGGCCAGTTGCATGCTGGCATCTGCAGTGATGAGTTCGGAAGCAGTGGCATAACGGGCGTCGGTGCGTTGCCAGTCAAATTTTATGTTGTAGTCATTTTCGTCGATTACTGACAGAGAGGCGTGTGCAGTTGCCCAGAACTTTTGCACATGGTCATACTGGCCATCTGCCCTGATATGGATTTTCTGTGTCGGATGGATGGCAATTTCCCCCAACAGATTGGAGAATGGCCGGGTTGGAGCGGCAAGCAGTGCTGGATCAACGCTTTCCCGTTTGAGTTCGTAGGCTGCGCCGATCTTCGCCTGAAGATAGGTATGAGCCGAACTGTCTCTTTGGCTTTTATGCTGCAGTGCGGTTTCAAATAGCATGCTGATACGGTTGAGACGCTCGATACGATCCCTGCCGGTAAAGCGGTTGCCAGTCAGCAGATTGCTCATGGAGAGTTTGCCAAATTCCGAATCAAAGTTCGGTAGCGCGCTTTGATCCGGCGCCGTGATGAAATCATAGCGCAGGACGGGGCTGATCGTATGCCGCCAGCTGCGATCCTCACTGATGCGTTCAAAGGTGATCCGGTTATCCAGGCTGGCCTCGAAGGTATTGCGGCTCAGGATATTCTGGCCGATATTGTCTTTTAACCAGTAATGGGTATGCCTGCCGCCTATTTGCAGTGTTGACTGTGCCCCGCCACCTGAGAGTTGCCATGGAATTTCAAGGTAGGGATGGATGTCAGCACGCCAGCCATCCACGCCCAGTGTACGCGAGAATTGTGTGCTCTGCTGGTTGATATGCAGCGTGATCGTATCGTGGATGAGTGGCAGGTGCAGGCCGCTCTCAAACCGGGGGAGAATCTGCAGCGTGGACGCATTACTTGCAGTCTTCAGATTCTGTTGATGCCTGACGAGAAGTTCCCATTCGCCCAGTTCCAGGTTTTGGGCGAGGGATGCCTCACTCTGCAGATAGGAGCTGGATATGGTATCACTATCCGTTGCAAAATCAGCAAGATAGTTATGGTCGCTGATATGGTCGGCATGGGCGGAAAAGAGTATGTCGTATGGAAGGGTTCTGCGAATATCGGCGCGCGCCCTGCTGCGTTGACGGGATATTACCTTGTCATTCAGCCCCTCAACTTGAAATGTGGTGTGGCCGGATGACGAAACATGGCGAAATTCCATTTCACCCATAAAACCGCGTGCGCTCATCCAGTGAGGTGTCAGTGTGGCATCCCAGTTTTCAGCCGGAGCTACATAGTAGGGTAGTGCAAATTCCGTTCCCCGAATCTGGCCGGTTGCTAAAGAGGGGGTAAGGAAGCCCGATTTCCGGCGCAGTACCTGTTGCCAGTAGGGCATATAAAGAAGCGGTATGCCCGCCATCTCAAACGTGGCGCTCCTGGCTGTTAGCAGGCCGTCATGCTGATTCAGTTCGACTTCATCCACCTTCATACGCCATGCTTCCGCATCGGGCGGGCAAGCTGTGAATGAGGCATCTTCTGCAAGGATGATACCGTCATCCTGTCGTTTGATCAGTTTGGCAGTAAGCCGTTCTCCACTTTTTAAGGTGGCATGTGCGTTGTGAAACTCACCTGTTCTGCCTGTTGTCTGCATCTGTGCCGATTCGGCATGGATGGTTGCATTCTCGGATTTGATGGTGATATGGCCTTCGGCCTTAAATAGCTGTTCCGAGGTGTCATAGGTGACCCGGTCTGCTTCAAGCGTTTCGCCCTTTCGCTGAATCACCACATGGCCCTCAGCAATAATGGCCCCGTAGGGGTCGCGGGTGATGGTATCTGCAGCAACATCGATACCCCTGGCAAGGGCCGGAACCACTGTCAGGGAAAGACAGAGGGCGAGGCAGGGCAGCATAAACCGAGTTTGCAGCATGGAGCGGGAAGCTATATCTGTTTGGATATGCGTCCAAGCTCTGTTGTTGTGCGTATCAATCTGTTTCAGGTGTTCGGGTTTTCAGGCTTTCTGGCCATGCCCAGATAGTTGACAGAGAGGTCATCGGAAAGGGTGAAGCTGTCTGCGAATATCTGATAGGACATGCCGCGTATCTCTTCCACCTCCAGGCCTGCGAGTCTCAGTGCGTGCACCATCTCCGAAGGACGAATGAACTTCTGGTACTGATGCGTGCCTCTGGGGAGCCAGCCCAGCAGGTATTCGGCCCCGATAATGGCTTTGAGATAGGCGGTGGGTGTACGGTTCAGTGTGGCGAAAAAGAGTGTTCCGCCCGGCTTCAGCATAGTTGCGCAGGCGGCAAGGGTTCGGGATACATTCGGAACATGCTCCAGCACCTCCAGGCAGGTCACTGCATCGTAGGCTTCGGCGTGGTCTTCGGCCCATGTCTCGGCATCGCTATTTTCGTATTGAACATGGATGCCGGATTGAACTGCATGCGCCTGTGCAACGCCCAATGCCCTTTCAGAGCGGTCAACACCGGTCACGGTGGCGCCGCGACTGGCCATGCCTTCAGCCAGCAGTCCGCCACCACAGCCAATATCCAACACAGCAGATGTCGGTAATTTGACGTGCTGTGCGATGTAGTCCAGCCGCAACGGATTGATCTGATGCAGCGGTTTGAACCGGCCATCCGGATCCCACCACTCTGCAGCAATCGCTTCGAACTTGGCGATCTCTTCCGGGTCAAAGTGCGTCTCTGCCATATGCCGGAAGCTGCGTTTCAAAACAGGGAATGGCAAGCATGCAATGTTGGCACATGAATTGCTCGCTTATGAATTGGAATTATGAGAATGAATTGCACTGGTGGAGGATGACCATGCAGAATGTACTAATTGGGCGACAACCCATATTTGACCGGAATTTCCAGGTGACTGCATATGAATTGCTTTTCAAGGCTGCCGAGGATGTAGGCCGGAATGAGGATGCCCATATGACAGCACAGGTGCTGGTCGGAGCAGTGATGGATATTGGCCTGGAGAGGCTGGCTGGCAGTCTGAAGGTTTATATTAATGTCTCGGCCAGTTTTCTGCTCCATGGCGCTGAAGCGGCAGCGCTGCTTGAGCCCGGACGGGTTGGTATCGAAGTGCTCGGCTCGGTGCCATATAATGAGCGTACGGTAGCAGCGGTGAAACGGCTCAAGGCACACGGCTTCAGCATTACACTCGATGACCGTTTTTATACCGCCAGACAGGAAGCATCGCTGGTTGAACAGGCCGACATAATCAAGATCGATCTGAATAAGGCCGACGATCTGCTTGCCAAGGTGCGGGAGCTGCGTAAATACCCTGCCAGGCTACTGGCGGAGAATGTCGAGAGCTATGAGCAGTATGAGATGGCCAGGAATCTCAATTTCGACTATTTTCAGGGGCACTTCTTCTGTAAACCGGATGTGGTTGAGGGCAGGAAGATGCCGGATTCCAAGCTGGCGATTCTGCGGGCGTTGCAGCAGGTGATGACAGCCGAAGCGATCTCCGATATTCAGGATGTGATCAAGCAGGATGTCAGCCTCTCCTATCGGCTGTTGAAGTATATCAATTCGGCTGCATTCGGTATGAGTCGCGAGATCGAATCGATTGAGCAGGCGCTTGCGCTTCTGGGGCTTAACAATATTCGCCGCTGGCTTTCACTACTCTCTCTGAGCGCACTGGGTGAGAATAAACCTCTTGAACTGATGCGTGTATCCCTTTTTCGTGCCCGCTTTCTTGAGGGACTGGCGCAGCTTCGCAAGGAGAAAGAGACCGGTGATGATTTTCTGCTCGGTATGTTTTCGGTGCTGGACGCATTGCTGGACGTTGAGATGAAGGATGCGCTGGAGGATGTCTATCTTCCGGAAGGAGTGCGCCGCGGCCTGCTTGATCCCGACTCTGATATGGGAGCCAGATTACAACTGGTTCGTGCGTTGGAAGATGCCGACTGGGAGGCTGTGAATGCATGGTGCCATTCGGGCAAAGCGGTCAGCCTGACCGACCTGACACGGATACATGGTGAAGCCCTGGCCTGGAGCGATAAACAGGTGGGGGCAATTGGTTTCTGAGCCGCAAACAGATTTTTCACTGTTGTGAATCCTCTGGCAAGCCCTGCATCTGGTCAGGGCTTGTTTCTTTTCAGTGTGTCAGGGTATATTTCTTTGCCTATAAATCAGGCTTTTATACGTTCGATTTTGGCAGCTTGTCTCTGCACAGTCCGGAAACTAAGCTTTTCAGTACGCCCCCTTCATCCTTATTTCGCTATGGCCGGTCAGGAGACCCCGGATAACTCATGCGTCCCTGCTATGGAAGGGTTGTGTTGTCCCCGACATGTGATGTTGTTGAATTTGATTGTATTTTTACACTATGCTATTTTTCTGTGCTTGTGTTGGACGCATATCAAGTTAAGAAGCATTGAAGTAAGGGGAAGCTATGAAAAAAATATTTGTTCTTATGTTGGTAGTAGGGCTTTCGGCATGTGCTACATATCGTCAGGAGCGTGCAGCAACCACCGGGGCTATCATTGGTGGTGCTGCGGGTGCAGCCATTGGTGCAGATTCGGGGAAGGCACTGAAAGGAGCTGTAATCGGAGCTGCAGTTGGCGCGGTGACCGGAGCGATTATTGCTGCCCCGCGTGGCAGTCAACATTATGGCCGCCATCACCATGGTCACGGCCACTGGCATCATCACCATGGTGATGGCCGCTGGCATCATCACCATAAAGGCGGGTATTTTCATGGTAAAATTTATTACCGGAAAAACCGTTATTACGGTAAGAAGAGGCTTCATGATCGTCACGAGCGTTGGGAAGAGGAGTATGAAGATGAGGAGTGATAGGACAAACCTCCTGCTTCAGAAGTCTCGTTTTTTAGCGGATTTCTATACGCTGACCTGATCCAGTAGCCATTGTCGGAACACCCGGATACGGTGGAGTGAGGTGAATGCTTCAGGATAGACCAGATAATAGGCGCTTTTATCCGCCAGTGTCTGGGGAAATGGCATCACCAGTCTGCCAGCCTTGATTTCCTCGGCGACCAGTGATGGATCAACGATAGCAACACCGACGCCATCAACGGCTGCCTGAATGGCAAAATTTCTGGTTTCAAACACCTGTTCGTGCCGGGGTTGAACCTCGCCGGCGTTCACCGCACCCAGCCAGACCCGCCAGTCATCCGGACGCAGGCGTGCATGCAGCAGGGTATGGTTGCCAAGTTCATTGGGGCTGTTTAATGATGTTGCCAGTTCAGGAGCGCAGACCGGTGTGAATGTCTCCGTAAACAGATAGTCGGCATGTAGTCCCGGCCAGTTGCCACGACCGGAACGGATGGCACAATCCATATCCTCACGAGCAAAATCGACCTGCGATATGGATGTGGAGATGCGCACCTCGATTTCAGGGTGTCTTTTCTGAAAGTCGGATAGCCTTGGTATAAACCAGCGCATGGCAAAGGTGGAGAGCATGCTGACATTCAACAGTTCTTCCTGGCCCTGTTGCTCCAGCCTGGCAACGGTCTGCCTGATTTGCGCAAATGCATCGGCAAGGTCGGCATAAATCAGTTCGCCGGCCTGTGTTAGCGACAGTCCTGATTTGCTCCGTTTAAAAAGCCGGATATTTAGATGCTCTTCCAGGTTTCTGATCTGGTGGCTCAGGGCTGAAGAGGTTACAAACAGCTCATCAGCGGCATTTTTCAGGTTGCCATGCTTGCCGACAGCCACAAATGCACGCAGTGCGTTCAGTGATGGAATTGGTTTGGTCATGAGATATTCTCAATCATAGAGATAGAATATTTCATTTTGAACATAGTGCAAGCGTGAATATGCTATGCAGCCTGATCAAGGTGAATTGAATTAATTTCTTTGATAGTTGGTCAGGATGGTCTGGATTGAGAGGTGGCAGTATGGCAAAAACACTGTTTGACAAAGTTTGGGATCAGCATGTGGTGAAGGCCAATGATGATGGTTCCGTACTGCTCTATATTGATCGTCACCTGGTGCATGAAGTGACCAGTCCGCAGGCATTTGAGGGATTGCGCCTGGCAGGCCGCAAACCATGGAGGGTGAGCGCTGCCGTGGCGACGCCCGATCACAACGTACCGACGGTGGGGCTGGAACACGGTATTACCGACCCTGTGGCACGCACGCAGGTGGAGGCTCTGGATGCCAACTGCGAAGAGTTCGGCATTACCGAATTCAGGATGGGCGATATTCGCCAGGGGATTGTGCATGTAGTTGGCCCCGAGCAGGGGCTGGTACTGCCGGGAATGACCGTGGTGTGCGGTGATTCGCATACATCCACGCACGGCGCGCTGGCGGCCATTGCCATGGGGATCGGTACATCGGAGGTGGAGCATGTGCTGGCGACGCAAACACTGGTTCAGAAAAAACCAAAAGTGATGCGGATCAATGTGGGAGGAATGCTGCCTGCGGGCATTACGGGCAAGGATGTCGCCCTGTTTATCATTGGCGAAATCGGCACGGCGGGCGGCACGGGCTATGCCATCGAGTTTGCGGGTTCGGCGATTCGCGGACTCTCCATGGAGGGGCGGATGAGCCTCTGCAACATGACCATCGAGGCGGGCGCGCGCTGCGGCATGGTGGCGGTGGACGATGTCACGATCGAGTATGTGAAGGGTCGCCCCCACGCGCCCAAAGGCGAGATGTGGGAGAGGGCGGAGGCGGCATGGCGCGAGTTGTATTCCGATGCCGACGCCGTGTTTGATCAGGAGATTCATCTGGATGCCGCCGATATTGCACCGCAGGTGACCTGGGGTACCAGCCCGGAGATGGTAGCGCCGGTGACGGCAAAGACGCCGACGCTGGATGATGCCAGAGATGCCGTACAGCGCGAGAGCTGGAAGCGGGCGTTCGCCTACATGGGGCTGGAGGAGAATATGCCCATGCAGGATATTGCCATTGATAAGGTCTTCATCGGCTCGTGCACCAATGCCCGCATTGAGGATTTGCGAGCCGCCGCCGCTATCGCCAAGGGGCATAAGGTGGCTTCGAGCGTCAAGCTTGCCATGGTGGTGCCGGGTTCGGGTCTGGTGAAAAAGCAGGCGGAAGAGGAGGGGTTGGATAAAATCTTTACCGAAGCGGGTTTTGAGTGGCGCGCACCGGGCTGTTCGATGTGTCTGGCGATGAACGCAGACAGGCTGGAGCCGGGTGAGCGCTGTGCCTCAACCAGCAACCGTAACTTTGAAGGTCGCCAGGGCGCAGGTGGGCGGACCCATCTGGTCAGTCCGGCCATGGCGGCAGCAGCAGCCATCAAGGGGCGCTTTGTGGATGTCAGAAGCTGGAAATATAAGGGCTAAGGAGTAACATGATGCAGGCATTTACAACATTGAAGGGCTTGGTTGCGCCGCTGGATCGCGCCAATGTCGATACTGATGCGATTATTCCGAAGCAGTTTTTAAAGAGTATCAAGCGGACAGGTTACGGCCCATTCCTGTTTGATGAGTGGCGTTACGAGGATGTGGGGCAGCCGGAGATGGATTGTACAAACCGCCCCAGACGCAGTGAATTTGTGCTGAATCAACCGCGTTATCAGGGTGCAACCGTGCTCCTGACCCGCCAGAACTTTGGCTGTGGTTCGTCGCGTGAGCACGCCCCGTGGGCGCTGCTGGATTACGGCTTCCGTTGCATTATCGCCCCGAGTTTTGCCGATATCTTTTATAACAACTGTTTCAAGAATGGCATCCTGCCGGTCATTCTGGATGATTCGATCGTGGACGCCCTGTTTTCCGAGTGTACGGAGAGTGAGGGGTATACGCTGGATGTAGATCTGGAGGCCCAGACGGTTTCAACACCATCGGGAGCCAGCTTCTCCTTTGAGGTGGATGCATTTCGTAAGCACTGCCTGCTGAACGGCCTGGATGATATAGGCCTGACACTTACGGATTCAGCTGCGATTCATGCCTATGAAGAGAGACGTAAGACCGAGGCTCCCTGGTTGTTTTGATTTGTGAACGCCTGAGGGATAAAAAGTCTATCGCATATTCATGCGAGTTACGGCTGTTTTTCAGCATGTTAAAATTGCGCCCCTCTAGGTGGGGTGAGAGGAGTGCGTAGTCATGGGCTATGCACCAGGCATGAAGAGGCGGCTTATGTGTCAAACATGGCCGCCTCTTTTTGGTTCTTCGCTGGCGGCCTCTGAGCTATACTCCAAACAGGGGTTGCCACCCCGAAATCCGATATAGCCCGTGATGGTCTGGTCTGTATTTCGCTGAACGGACATCTGAATTGCATTTTGTTGGGGCGACATGCCACCTGGTGTCCACCGGTTGTTATGATTTTTCGTTCAGCTTGCGAGTTTCTTGGGATATGGCGTTTTCAGGGCATACCTATCCCTTCGGGGCAGTATTTACTCCTGTATTCAGCTTATGTGCAGGCGAGCTGATAACATCGTCTTCGGATGTTCCGAAATAAGTCGAAATGTGCAGATGCTACCTTCAGCCATAATGCTCTGGCATGGCG
>CAZLJF010000020.1:0-30932 GCA_964559845.1 uncultured Zetaproteobacteria bacterium
CTCACCACCAACAAAATGGAAGCCTCGAAATGACGGTTGATCGAGGTCCCCTGTTGTAAAGATAATCAGGAGGGTCGTTTCGTTGGCAAGAAGGATCAGGAGTTTTTTATTAAAAAAGATAACGCTTACAGGGAGCTGAATTTACTGCTTGGGGAAGTGAGCAAAAAATTATGGCCTGAAGATGAAAATGCACTTCTAAAAACTGAGATGCTCCTGTTTTGTATCGCCGATACGCAAATTTTTTCGGATATTACTTCCCGTGCAGCATTTCAAATACAGAGGGGGAAATTATGAGTGATACACTAATGCGCCAGTGGCACATGCTCCATCTAGTTCCCAGGCACCCGGCCAAGCGGGATACCAGCGAGATCAAGAAGCGTTTGGCCGACGAAGGCTTTCATGTGACAGCCAGGACCATCCAGCGCGACCTGATGGCCTTCAGTAGTGTGTTTCCACTGGTCTGTGATGATCGCTCCAAACCATTCGGCTGGTCCTGGATGGCTGAAGGGGAAGTGATGGATATCCCCGGCATGGACAGTCACACTGCATTGGCGTTCTATCTTGCAGATAAGCATTTGGAGCCGATCCTGCCTCGCGAGACTGTCGATCATCTGCGACCCCATTTTGAACAGGCGCGCCATGTTCTGGACGCAATTCATGCCGATTCCGGAGCTCCGGCATGGCGGGATAAGGTGCGTGTCTTACGTCGTGGTCAGTTCCTGGCACCACCATCCGTTAAATCTGAAGTTCAGGAGCAGGTGTATGATGCGCTGCTGCTGAACAGGAAGCTGAAGCTGGTTTACCAATCCAGGCAAAAGGCAGAGGAAAAAGAATATGAGGTGAATCCGCTTGGCATTGTGCTCAAGGATGCGGTGATCTACCTCGTTTGTACGTGCTGGGACTATACCGATATCCGGTTGATGACGTTGCACCGCATGATCATGGCCGAAAAGCTTGATACCCCTGCAACTTGTCCCGATGGATTCAATCTGGATGCATACATCGCATCCGGCGAGCTGGATTTTACCGAAGGTGGTGAGATCAGGCTGAAGGCAAGGATCGGCGATGATGTCGCCTATCATCTTCGGGAACGTCCGCTGCACCCGGAACAATCCATCACACCTGCGGAAGATGGTGACAGCATGATTCTGGAGGCTCCGGTGAACGATAGCGGCGAATTGCGCTGGTGGTTGCTGGGGTTTGGTGATCAAGTGGAAGTGCTGGCGCCCGAAGGACTCAGGCATGAGTTCAAAAGCATCGCAAAACGCATGGCAGCTGCATACACCTGTTCGCAATAGGCTTCATGCATGCGACTCATTTTGTCGCATGTTGATTTATGCTCCCTCATATCAAGGTGGTGTGAGGAGAGCGTATGGCAACAGGAATTAAGGAATTTGAAGCTGCAACGACGGATGATGAATACCATGCCATCGTTGCCGTTTGGGTGCTGCGCCTCTTATTGGGTAGTACATCAGTTTTTAAAGGCTTCATTGATCGGCACGGAGTAATGGATAGTGATTTGCAGGAGTTTCTGAACTTCCCCGATGAGAATGAAGAGGAGATTAAACCTTCACAACTGAAGGCTTCCATGCGAGCCCGGCTGAGGAACTATGAGAAGCGGGTAGATTTGTCCGGCTCATTGTTTACCAACATCATGCTGATGGCCAGACGCATTCCATTGACAGCAATCCAGCAGCAGATTTTGGCGCTGATTATTCTGAAACAGCGTTATGAACCGCTGAATAATTGCTTCGGATGCCTTCCTACACCCAGTGAGTCGCATTTGTATGTCGGATTGGCAAAAACGCTGCAAAGTGATCCATCCTCTATTGCCCAAGCGATGGGGCTCCGTGCCGCGCTGCGTGGTAGTGGCTTAATCAAACTGGACGATAATTATCGCTCCGGCCTGGATATCGAACCGATGGATGGGCTTGTTGAAGCGCTGATGTCCGAGAATGAGAATGAAGAGGCATTATTGCGCCACTTCCTGGTTCCTGCGAAGCCGGCTACGTTGGATATATCAGATTATCCGCATGTGATGGAGGATGTTGATCTGCTGCAAAGCATGCTGACGGCTACGCTGCAGCAACGGGAAAAAGGGGTGAATATTTTGCTCTATGGCACGCCCGGCTCCGGCAAGACCGAACTGGCTCGGCTACTGGCCAAGACAATCGGGGCCAATCTGTTTGAAGTCAAAACTGAGGATGAGGATGGCGACCCGATCAATGCCAATCGCCGCATGGAGGGCTATCGCTTTTGCCAGCAGATGCTCTCCGGCGCTCACAATAGCCTGATCCTGTTTGATGAGGTGGAAGATGTGTTTCCATCTCGGTCCTTTTCGTTCTTCGGGATGGAAATGAGGTCGGGCGAGAACAAGGGCTGGGTCAATAAGGCGCTGGAAGAGAATCAGACGCCGGCCATCTGGATCTGCAATCGGATCAGCCAGATTGATCCTGCATTCCTGCGCCGTTTTGATTATGCGATGGAGTTGAATACGCCGCCAAGGTCCGTGCGTCTGAACATTGTCCGCTCCAGACTGGCCGATATGCCGGTGTCTGAGGCTTTCATACAACGCTTGTCCGAACATGAGGAGTTGTCACCAGCCCAGATAGCCCGGGCAGCGAAGGTGTTAGAGCGCATGGATTGCAGTGATCAGCATGCTGCCGAGCGCGTACTGGAGAAGGTATTAGGTAATAGCGCCAAAGCCATGGGACAACAGCTATTACGGCGGAAACAGGTGCATGCCACGCATTACAATCTTGATTATTTGAATGCCAACATCGATATTCCCAAGTTGGTCGAGGGTCTGCAACGCAGCAGCCGTGGCAACATCTGTTTTTACGGTGCGCCGGGTACAGGGAAAACTGCTCTGGCCGGATACATCGCCAAACAACTGGATAAGCCGCTATTGAGTAAACGCGCCTCTGATATCCTGAGCATGTGGGTTGGTGGAACAGAAGAAAATATTGCCCGCATGTTTGAACAGGCCAGACAGGAGGATGCTGTGTTGGTGCTGGATGAAGCAGATTCGTTACTGCGCGACCGTCGCACCGCCAATCGATCTTGGGAAATAACCCAGGTTAATGAACTGCTGGTACAGATGGAAAATTTTGATGGCCTGTTTATCTGCTCCACCAATCTGATGAATGATCTCGATCAGGCCAGTCTGCGCCGCTTTGCGATCAAGGTTAAGTTTGATTATCTCAAACCGGATCAGGCGTGGAAAATGCTCAAGAAGGAGTGTGTCGGCAAAGCGACAGCCAGAGACCGTGAGGCTATTTCCGCCATGGCAAATCTTGCACCTGGCGACTTCGCCGCAGTAAAAAACGCCTGGGTATTCTTGGGCTGGATGCCACCCCTGATATGATGATTCGAGAACTCAAGGAAGAAGTACTTGTGAAGCGTGATGGGAATAGAGGACTATCAATCGGTTTTATCAACTGACAGAAGGTATTTGATGGATGGCGTGGATGATCAAAAGTTCACTTTTCGATTTCCGTATCTACAATATGCATGCGGAATTCTCCACCTTTCAGAAATTACGCAATCTACAGCGTTTGTTCCCGCAGTTAGTTCATTGTCCGGGCGGGCGAACGAGGGGGGGGGTGAACATGTCAGTGAAGATTACAGTACACAGGGGGAGCGATGCTATTGGTGGCAGTTGTATTGAAGTAGCTGCGGATACAGGGCGCATCATACTCGACCTTGGTATGCCATTAATGGAAAACGGGGGTGATGAGATTGATGCTGACAAACTGGATCAACCCAGCATAGCCAATGGCATGATTCCGGATGTGGCCGGACTGACGGATGGTGATTGCGCCAGCCCAATCCTTGGCGTGCTTTTGTCTCATGCGCACCCCGACCACTACGGCATGCTTGAGTATGTGCATGACTCGATTCCAGTTTACATGAGCGAGGAGAGCAAAGCGATGATCGGGGTGGCGAATGTATTTTATCCGGATCAACTGAAGTTACAGGAAACGCTGATTCGCTGCCGTACATTCCAGCAGGAACAGCCTTTTACGCTGGGGGCGTTTACGATCACGCCGTTACTTATGGACCACTCGGCTTTTGGTTCTTCCTCCCTGCTGATCGAGGTGGAGGGGAAACGTATTCTCTACAGTGGGGATATGCGGGCTCATGGCAGGAAGGCAAAGCTGTTCTGGGCCTTGCCTGATAAGGTGGGGCATATCGACTGTATGCTGATGGAGGGGACCACACTCGGTGGCAAGCATCATGATGGATACAATGATGAAGCGGCGGTGGAGGAGGGCATGGTCAGGGCCTTTCAGCATGATCATGCAACATTTGTGCTGGGATCAGGCAGTAATGTGGACTGGCTGGTATCCCTCTACCGGGCGAGTAAGCGTACAGGAAAGCTGTTAGTGCTGGATCTGTATCAATATTACCTCTTAACCCGTCTAAAGATCTTCAGCCGAGGCCTGCCGCCTCACCAGGGGGATCATATTCGCGTATTTTATCCGCAGTCGCAGGCAAAAAGGCTGAGTCGGCATGGCTTGAAGGATGTGATGGTCAAAGAAGCATACAGCAGAAAGATAAGCCGCGATGAGATTTGGCAGAACCCTGAGAAGATGGTTATTCGTTTATCGATGGGGGAGATGAAACGTTTGGCCGATCAAATGCCCAAACAGGAGCGGCTGCGTTTCATCTACTCCATGTGGCAGGGCTATCTGGACCGGAATGCTGAGATGGCTGATTTTCCCAAGCAATACGGATGCAAATGGCAATCTATTCACACCAGCGGCCATGCCTGGCTGGAAGATTTACAGAAGTTGACTGCGACGATTAAGCCCGCGATGCTGGTGCCGATACATACATTGCAGGGTGATCAGTTCAGTACATATTTCGATAACGTAGTGAGAATAAAGGATGGGGAGGAGTTATCAATATTATGAGAAAGTTGTCTGCAAATTTCATGGAGGATTTGAAGGGTGGAGTGCTTAAGGGACTTCTCGACCGGGTAAAGAAAGACGACACACTGATGCTTTCGATCAGAAAGGATTACATCAACATTTATTATCGAGGGGGAAGTATTCTTCGAGTAAAAGAAACCGGTAAGCATCAATATGAAGCTGTTTTTGATCGTGGTTATGCTGTCGATGGATTGCCCCCCTATGCTCCTGATTGGAAGATCACGCATGAAAGTGACATAAAAAGTTGTATAAGAACTTTTCCAACTCTGAAAGAGTATATGGATTTCTATTTCCATACCCATCCAAAGCTGGAGCGTGAATTCCAGCAATTGGTTGTAAGAGAAAATAATAGTTCATCTATTTCCAACGCGAGCGAATATTTCATTACTGACATTGAATTTTTCGACCGGGAAATTGGCGCTCGTTTTGATCTTACTGCAATTAAGTGGTTAGCGAACGATAGGCGAGCGGCAAAGCGATGCAGACCTGTATTCATAGAAATGAAATATGGTGATGGGGTATATGGTGGCTCTTCCGGGATGTTGAAACATCTTGAAGATTTCAAAAAATTTATTTGCGATAAGCAAAAATACGATCAAATGCTGTCGATTATGGAATCGCAATTTATCCAACTGGATGAGTTAGGATTGATAGAATACAATCGCAGCAAGGAGATGGGCCGCGTTTCTCTGCCAAAATTAGAAAAGCCCGAAGTTGTTTTTTTGTTGGCCAACCACAATCAGCGGAGCAAGGTTTTGGCAAGGTTTCTTACTGAATCAGCTTTTGATGAGGTTGACCAGTCAAACGATTTTGATCTGAAGTTTTATGTTGGAAGCTATGCTGGTTATGCGATGCATTCGGATAATATGCTATCACTGGCGCAAATGAGACAACTTGTTGAGGGAAGAATGTCAAAGTTGTTTTCGGATGAGTAAACCAATCCTCTGCCTCGATTTTGATGGAACCATCCACTCTTACAAGAGTGGATGACAGGGCGCGGATGTGATTCCCGATATTCCAGTTCCGGGAGCATTCGATTTTATCAGAAATGCAATGGAGCATTTTGATGTGCATGTGTACTCAGCTCGCAGTGGTTTGCCGGGTGGCATCGTTGCGATGAAAGGCTGGTTCATCAAGTATGGGTGGGAGGCGGACAACGATGGCTAGCCGGCAGACCTATCGTTCCCAAGTTGTAAGCCGCCGGCGCATGTCAGTCTCGATGACCGCGCAGTAACGTTCACCGGAACGTGGCCATCTATCCAGAGCTTAATTGGTTTTCGTCCATGGCATGACCCGGAAGCCTGTTTTGGTTACTATTAGTTTGGGCAGAAGGAGATGTGCAGGAGTAAGCAATAAATATCACACTGATGCGCCAGTGGCAGATGCTGCGTTTGATTCAAAAGCACCTCAAAGCGCTGCTGCAAATTGGCGATGCGGGATGCGAATGAACTACTCTGGTGGTTGCTTGCTTTCGGATATCAGCATATAGCCGACATTCCGTACCCCTGAAGTGGCGAATCAGGAATAAATTTGCTCGAAGCGGTGGCCGAGGTGTTTCGACAGATTTGCTTGAGAGCTGTTGAGGTTCAGCATGGCCGCTTTGTTGTTATTGACATAGAGTACTGCGATGTTCTGAAAGTACTGAAATACCCAGCGCATCGTTGGCCGGTCAGTCGTTTTTCCGGTCTGGGTTGGAAATGTTTGCTTCGCTTCCGAACGGATTTCTTGCAATTATACTACATGGAAAAATAAAATAGAAACAATAACTTGTTATTTGTTCAAGGCCGACCAATGACGTGTTGCAGGTGAGTTGGAGACTCCAGTCCTGGCGCTGGCTGAAATCGAGTAACAATCTGACTTTCCATCCATATCGGATTTTTGTTCCTATTCCAAAGTATTGCACCAGAGTGCAGATGTGATGCTGATGCTCTACAGAAGCTGGAAATTCGCTGAATTATTCACAATCAAACCGCAGGCACATGCCATGGCAAAAGCTTCTCTGTTGTTCAGGGGTGATATGTTGAAGTTTGATAGCGTCCCGGACTATCAGGGTCGATAAGGTCAGCTGCTGCTTGTGGTCAATCACTGCGACACCAGATAACGCAGGGTTCGGCATCATGCTCATATTCGGAGGAATGCGGGTATGATAAATAGGAATGGCGGACTGTCCGGGGTTGCGTGGATTGGCACCGGCGGCTGCGGCATGAATATGTTGGAATCATGGCAGCAGCAATTACCTGATGATGCTCTGTGCATCGGTATCGACAGAGATGGAAAACCACTACGCGAAAAGACGGGACTAAAGCACAAGTTCGCTCTCAGAAACGTCAAGTCTTTGGGCTCCACTGTTGAATATGCTGAGTCCGTTCAGACCGAGGTTCAGTCCAGCATTGATGAGCAGATGTCCGGACTAATGGATCTGATAGGAGAGCAGGATCGGATGGTTGTTCTGGCCGGACTCGGTGGCGTTATCGGAACTTGGGCCTCGCAGATAATATGCAATCATCTGGTTTCAAAGGATAAACAGGTGGTGACGGTGCTGGTGATGCCTTTCGACTTTGAGCGAGAGCGGGTCAAGGTGGCGGAAGAGTCGCTATCCGGTTTTGATGGAGATGCACATCGGGTGCTCTGCTTTAACGATTATCTGATTAAACACACACCGGATGGCACATCGATGCAGGATGCATTTCAGATCATGAATGAGAAAGCCTTCGAACTGTGCTGGATATGACTGCCTGACAGCTTCACAGCCAGAGGTGACATTAGTGGGAGAGGGGCTTACAGCAGTAATAAATCTACACTTCCGTCTGCGACAGCAGATGGCGTATCTCATGTTTTGATATGGCGTAAAGATAAGCCTCAAGAAAAGTTTGATGTTGACCATCGCGTACAATCCGCAGAGCGGGCGGAGCTTGTCTGGAAGGAAGCAATGGCTATTCGAGACAAGTATCGCGATACCACCGACAAAAAGCACGAAAAATTCTGTCCGTCTTATATCAACGGGAGGATGGCATGACTGAGCTGAAAGCGTTGAGAGATGGCAATGCAATGGATGTGGGCCACTTTGAGTACCAGGCACTTGCAGACCTGGAAGTTTATATTCACAGCTACTCCGGGGAAATTAATGCCGGTATCCTGGTAACAATACGGAACGAAGATCAGCCTGTCGATGATATCGCATGGTGCTGGGCTACTATTTACAGGGATCACGGCAGATTCTATTGCAAAGAATGCTTTGAGAACGGATACCATCTCGAAGGCTTTGCTACTGCTGAAGATCTGTATACAGATCACTTCGGAGAGATTCCGGGGCATATCAATGCTGCCCTTGAGGATGGATTCATCGTAGGTAAACAAGATGGGTGTAGCTATGTCAGGCTGCTGAAAAGCCCGGATGAGAAGGTACCGGGTGAAGAGGAGTGTCTCGTCAGATGTGCTGTCGGTAATATCTCCATCAATAGTTTGAACCGTAGAGACCGCAGGCGTAAGCACCTCTCAGCCATCCATAAGTATCTTAAAGATAGCATTGAGGCGCTGCCTCATATCAAGGCATATGCTCATAGCCTGTATAACGAGCAGGAAGTGAAAGCGTCTGCAAACGTATCCTGTTTCTATTGCTTGAATACGTTTCCGGTTTCAGAACTTAAGGAAGAGGACTACATGGAAGAGCGTAATGGCATGAAAACAGTGTTCTGTCCGTACTGTGGCGTGGATGCTCTTATTGGCGATGCCTCAGAGGTCAATTGCACACCAAAATTGCTCCAGCAGATGAAAAATCACTGGTTCTAAGATGCAAAGGAAGAAAAAGAGAAGTGACATGATGACCATGTTCATTGATGATGTAAGGTTACCTCCGGCGGGGATTGTTTGCGATGCCATTGCCAGGTCATCTGATGAAGCTATTGCAATCATGGAGAAAGATGGTTGCCCCGGTTTTATCTCATTTGATCATGATCTGGGAGGGGATGATACCGCAATGTGCGTTGTCAACTGGATGATTGAAAAAGATATGGATGAACCGGGGTGGATTCCTGATCCTTTTAACTGGAATGTTCACTCTGCTAACCCGATAGGGAAAGAGAACCTGAACAGCAAGCTTCTCTGCTATATGAAGAATCGGGCATTCACCAGGAGAAAGCGCACGATTATCAGTTGATACGGATGTTTCAGCTCTCGATGCAGATGGGAATGTGCTGTATGACTTACTATGTCTGTATCCAATGTTCTGTAAGGATCTCGAAGACAGGGATATAAGCTATATCAATAGCAATCATAATGATTTCCCATGCTCCATACCGTTAGAGCAAAGAGAGGCGTGATTAAATATTTCGGGCTTGATTATGGGGGTGATATGCCTGCTGAGATGGCGGCGCATACCGAGTTGCTGTTTACAGATATAACATCGTCTCTGACATTGTCCTTTCCAATTACCGATTAGCAGAGCGTTTCACCTGGAATGATCAGTGAAACTGAAGTGTGCGACACCACCTGACGCATGATGAGCCATCATTACTGCAGATTTTTTGACGAACAGGAGAAGACAATGACGACAATAAAAAAAGCCAACTCACCAAACGCGAAGCGATGGTGATTGCCATGCGTTTTGGTCTGGCCGGGTATACAGATCACACACTGGAAGAGGTCGGCAAATAACTCGGCATGACCCGGGAGCGGGTGAGACAAATCGAAGCCAAATCGCTGAGGAAGCTGCGGCGCAATCAAACCCTGCTGTCATTCTGGAGGGATTAATCTTGAGTAGATGCTTTGCAGTTTATTCACCAACAGGCGACATGCCGACTCTTTTGACTCCGTTTCTGTTGGCATATGCTACAGAATTTCAGGAACCGCAAGCAACGGAAGTTTCGTATGTTGTGATTCATTTAACATTCTTTACATTAGGCTCTACAAGGCCATTTATGGCATGATCCCGTATGAAAAGTTCTTCGAGCATTTCTACGGGCAACAAAAACTTTAATCAACGCGAGGATTTCTAACGCATGAAAGAAACTGAATGGGCAAAATTTGTAGCCGAAAAACTTGATAGGGAATTATCAGGTTTTAATGTTGAGGCAGGAAAAAGGCTTATATATGCGAACGAAATCGTAGAATACAGGGAGGATTGTACTTCATACAACGAAATGTCCTACGAAACTGATATTTTAGTTTATGAAACAAGCAAAGATAAGTCATGGAAGCCCAGAGTGGTGATTGAAACAAAAATCGATAGCATTACTACCCATGACGCAATTACATACAGTCAAAAATCCGCAACACACAAATACGTCCACCCTTATTTACGGTATGGCATATTTCTAGGGAATAGAGACCCACACCCTCTCCCTGGCCGTTTATTCAGGCATGGTGCGCATTTCGACTTCATGCTTTCATGGAAAAAGTATAAACCAAAAGATTATGAGTGGGATGGTTTGTTAAAAATAATAGAGAAAGAGATTGCTGCATCAAAAAAATTAGAAGAAATGATTTTCAATAGCCGATGCAAGCAAAGAAAAAAGTATGTTGCGCTACATAAACCGCTTGACACGTACCATTCGCTTAAGGACACTCTGAATAACGCCTGATTATTTGGCACGCCACAGAGTCGAGCGAAATTTGTGTGCAGCTTTTTCTTTTTACTACCCGATCATCACCATTTTTGGTCTTGACCGGGTGGTTTTCCTGTATTCTGGGCAGAGTTATCCTGTATACCCTAGCCTTCGACTGGTCAGAAGATTGGTGAATCCAAGCAGCAGACAGATTCTGTTCATGTTCTTCGAGGTCACCAAATCGGTGGCCTGATTTTTTGACATACAGTCAAGTTGTCCGATGGCTTGTAATGGGCTTTGAATTTGCTGAACTCCAGCCGTCGGCAAAGCGGACAATCGAAACCAGGCGCGTGCGCGGATGGCGGATACCTGTCCATTGCGGGGCCGGCTTGGCTGTGAGCAGGTGGAGCAGCATCTGGCGATTGGGATGGCCCAGCGACCAAATCTGGTCGGCGATCGGGGAAAGCATTTCCAGCAGGGTGATTTCGTGCCCTAGGAGCCTCCCGCGTCGGGACAGCCTGGTTCCGCCCGCGACATACTCATAGGCTTTGCCGACATCGTGGAGCAGGCAGGCCGCCGCGACTAGATCGCGGTCTTCCTGTTTCATCCCCGTTGTGATGCGGGAAGCCATGTCGAGTGTTTCGAGCGTGTGCGTGGCCAGTCCTCCGGGCCAGGCATGGTGATGCTTGATGCTCGCCGGCGCGGACATAAATGCGCGCAGGAAGGATGCATTGGCGAAGAACCGGTTCACCAGCTGACGGCTCTCGGCATCGGCAATGCCCTCGACATGGTCATAGAGGTGCCGGGATGCTTCGCGCCCCGGAAGGGTAGGGTCAATGAAGGCAAACGGGTTGCCGTTCCATTGCCGGACTGGCAGCGCCGAAATGGCCGGCGCGTCGGATTGATTCGCTATCGGGTTCGCACTGACCCAGGCCAGGTTCCCGGATTCCAACGGCGCAGCCGGTCCCAGGTTCAGCTGGATGCTGCCGCTGCTGTCGAGAAGCATGGTGCGGTGGCCGGATTGCTGTTTGGTCAGAAAAAATCCGGAGAAGCGGTGGCCGGGCCGGATGTCGCAAACCCAGGTTCCTTTCTCACACATAAAAGCGGCCGTGCTCCAGATCCGAGAGAGTGTCGCGAAGCTCGCGCTCCAGATCGGTGATGAGTTCGTGAACCTCCTCGGCTGGTATCGGCCACTGGGTCAGGTGCGCAAGTTTGTTCATGATCCAGTGCTCGAGGGCTGCATGATTGGTCATCTCGCTGCCGCTCCCAAGGATGAATACCAGCTGCGTGCTGTCGGGAATATTCAGTGAGAAGGTCAGGTGATTGGCCAGCGCCTTCGCGGCGCGCGTACGCTGCTCGTTGAGCCTCGGGTTGCTCTTGACGGGATGACGGTGTCCGCACGAGGGGCAGATGTAGATATTCGCTTTCATGATTTGACCTCCATATCGATGGATTGTTGAACAAGGGATTCGAATGCCGATCCGTCCTGGCGCGTGGCATTAGGGATATAGCGCGAATAGGTCTGGAACAGCATCTGGGTGGAGCTGTGGCCAAGCTGGCGCGCAACCCATTCGGGGTTTTCCCCTGCAGCCAGCCACAGCGATGCGGCCGTGTGCCGTGTTTGATACGGGCGCCGTTTGGGCAAGCCCAGATAACGCAGCAGGGGGTACCAGATCCGGTTGGCGACATTTGCGGAATCCAGCGGTTTACCGTCGCGATTGACGAATACGAACTCGCTGAATGGCATGGTAATTTCACGCTGTCTCAGAAGGGCTTCTCGTACCATGGATGCCATCTGAATATCGCGGATATTACCCGTTTTAGTGCTTTGCAGGCTTCCGTATGAAAATGATTCCCTGACTGTGATCAGAGCATGGTGAAAATCCACACTCTGCCAGCGCAGGCCATGGATTTCGCCGCTTCTCATGCCGGTGAAGAACCGGACAATGAAGTAATCCCGGAAATCCGGCCGGACATGTTTCAGAATCAGCTGCACTTCGGCCAATGTGAATGGCTGAACATCTGATTTGTTTCCTTTCAATGGTTTGATGTTGCGAAAGGGGGATGGGAAATCGAAACGTTCAGAGGCTTCCTCCATCAAGCTCTTCATCGGCTGCAGGATGTTGTTGATGCGCTTGGGCGATAGGTGCTCACTTTTTCGACCAGGTAATTCAGCAAGGGCAGCCCGAAACTTCAGAATGTCCCCCTTACCGATCGCATTGACCGGAAGAGCACCGAACGCAGGATTCAGATGTTTCTCAAAAATGTTCCGGATATTCTTTTTACCACTCGGTTTCCAGCGAAAGGCGTTCTCAGCATACCATTCCTCGGCAAACTCGGAAAAGGTCGGCAAGCCGGATAACGTATCCGATAAAGCCGTGAACTTCCTGGCTCGAGGGCTATTCGGAAAAGTCTTCGCATAATCAAAGATGCCGATCGACATCTCTTGCTCGATTTTCTCAAGTAGCTTTTCAAGTCGACGCCGATTAGCGGAAGTGTCATTCAGCAAGGTTTGCTCCCTGCATCGAATGCCCTGATAGCGAAAGTCGAGAACCAACTTTCCGGTTTCCTTCCGTGGGTAGATGCTACCCACGGATGCTGCCACCTGCTGCCATCGGAATGGCAGGAGTTGCATGTCTGGAAGGGATAAACATCTCCCGCTCTACCGCTTCCCATATAAACAGGATTTTGCGTCGGCCGAAGGGACGGATGTAATGGACGCCTTCGATGAATACGGCGTCTTTAAGATGCTCTCGAATGTAGCGGGGGTCGTACTTGATGCGCTCGGATAATTCTTCACAGGTCATCAATGTTGGCTGTTTAATTTTACACATAATAAAACCTCCTGTGGGTTAATATAACCTTTAGAAGGGCATATTAGCTCGCAAAATAACTATGTCAAGGTTAAAATAACCTGCAGTAGGGCGTGTTGTTGATAAAAAATTGAAGTTAGTATCTAATCGGGTCGTTGGTTGGTTATTGGAGAGGCTTGTGATTAAGTGTCATTTATCTCGCAAAATGGGCGAGCAGAAGGTCAAGATATCGGATGTGGCCCGTGGGACAGGGTTGCACCGTAATACCATCACCGCATTGTATTTTGAACGGGCCAGTCGAGTAGATTTGGCGGCAATTGATGCATTGTGTAAATATTTTGCTTGTCCTGTTGGCGATTTGTTTGAATATATTGAAGAACAGGAAGCAGAGTAAAAGAAAGTGGGGTGGGGGATGGAAAAAAGCACCTTTGAAATGGCTGTGGCCGGTAGTTGATCTGAATGTCATTGAGCGAACGCGACGTCTGTTCTAAATTTATTACTCCGGCAGTTGTTGGCGCCGGCTGGAATTTGCATACCCAGATTCGTGAAGAGGTCACATTCACTGCCGGACGAATCATTGTTCGCGGTAAGCTTGTAGGTCGAGGTAAGAAGAAGCGCGCCGATTATGTCCTCTACTACAAACCCAATATCCCCATTGCCCTGATCGAGGCCAAGGATAATCAACACAGCGTAGGCGCAGGTATGCAACAAGCCCTTGAGTACGCCGATGCGCTCGATATTCCGTTTGTTTACAGTTCCAATGGCGACGGCTTTCTGGAGCATGATCGGGTTGGCTCCATCAATACTGTTGAAAGAGAGTTGACACTATCTGAGTTTCCTTCTCCACAAGAACTATGGCATCGGTATTGCCATGCCAAAGGCATCGTGGAAGAGAAAGAAGAGCAACTGCTTTCCCAAGACTACTATTTTGATGGCAGTGGCAAAACTCCGCGTTATTATCAACTGGTTGCAATTAACCGAACAATTGAAGTCATTGCCAAAGGCCAGCGCCGTATTCTGCTGACGATGGCCACAGGTACAGGCAAAACCTTTACCGCTTTCCAGATTATCTGGCGCCTGTGGAAGTCAGGAGCGAAAAAACGCATTCTGTTTCTGGCCGATCGCAACATCCTCGTTGATCAGACCAGAACCAATGATTTCAAGCCGTTCGGCAGCGCTATGACGAAGATCAGCAAGCGGCAGGTGGATAAGTCTTATGAGATTTATCTTTCGCTATATCAGGCTGTTACAGGTAATGAAGAAGAGAAAAATATCTACAAGCAGTTCTCACCTGATTTCTTCGATTTGATTGTGGTGGATGAGTGCCATCGTGGCAGTGCAGCCGAAGATTCAGCCTGGCGTGAGATTCTCGAATACTTCCACGGAGCCACTCAGATTGGCCTGACGGCGACCCCGAAAGAGACCGAGGATGTTTCCAATATCCACTATTTCGGCGAGCCGGTTTATACCTACTCCCTGAAGCAGGGCATCGAGGATGGGTTTCTTGCCCCCTACAAGGTCGTACGCATCGATCTCGACAAGGATCTGATGGGTTACCGTCCGGAAAAGGGGAAACGTGATAAATACGGCAGGGAGATCGAGGATAGGGTTTACAACCAGCGCGACTTCGATCGCTCACTGGTGCTGGACAGGCGCACGGAACTGGTTGCAAGGAAGATTTCTGAATTCATGCAGGCCACCAACCGTTACGCCAAGGCGATTGTGTTCTGTGAGAACATCGATCATGCCGAGCGTATGCGTCGGGCACTTGTGAATGAAAATGCCGATCTATGCCGTGATAATCCAAAATACGTCATACGTATTACAGGGGATAATGATGAGGGCAAGGCGGAACTGGATAATTTCATTGATCCCGAGTCCCTTTATCCGGTGATCGCGACGACCTCCAAGCTGATGACCACCGGTGTCGATGCCCAGACCTGCCAGTTGATTGTTCTTGATCAACGTATTCAGTCGATGACCGAATTCAAGCAAATCATCGGCCGTGGCACGCGTGTGAATGAGGATTATGGCAAGTATTACTTCACGATCATGGATTTCCGAAAGGTCACCGAGCTGTTTGCCGATCCGGATTTTGATGGTGATCCGGTACAAATATATGTGCCCGGTAAAGGCGAAAGTGTTGTGCCACCCGATGAGGATGATGGCAGTGCTCTGGAAGATAATAGTGCAGGCGATGGTTATAGCCCTATTGATGAAGTCATTATTGGTGATCCGGAAAAGTCCAGGCCGGTTCGATATGTGCTGGATGATGTCGATGTCGAAATCGTTTCAGTGCGTGAGCAGTACTACGGCAAGGACGGCAAATTGATTACCGAGTCGCTGAAGGATTACACGAAAAAGACTGTGAGCGAGGCATTTGCGTCGCTGGATGATTTTGTGCGTCGCTGGTCGGAGGCGGACAGAAAACAGGCGATTATCGATGAGTTGGTCGAGCAAGGGGTGCTGCTGGATGCGCTGGCCGAGGAAGTCGGCAAGGATTTTGATCCGTTCGATCTGATCTGTCATGTGGCGTTCGATCAGCCGCCGCTGACGCGCAGGGAGAGGGCGGAGAATGTGAAAAAGCGCCACTACTTTGCCAAATACGGAGAGCAGGCCAGGGCTGTGCTCGAAGCACTGCTCGACAAATATGCCGATGGCGGCATTGAAAACATCGAGAACATGGGCGTGCTGAAGGTTCAGCCCATCAACCTGTTCGGCTCTCCCGTCGAGATTATTCGTGCCTTTGGCGGCAAGCAGGGTTTCCAGCAAGCCATTCAGGAGTTGGAACAGCGTTTGTATGATTCAGTTGCTTAAGTGTAAAAAGGATTTGAGATGAGCATTACAGGATTGATCAAGTCCATTCAGGATATCATGCGCAAGGATGCGGGTGTGGATGGCGATGCCCAGCGCATCGGCCAGCTGGCGTGGATGCTGTTCCTCAAGATTTTCGATGATCAGGAAGCCGAGATGGAGATTATGCAGGATGATTATGTCTCTCCTGTTCCCGATCATCTGCGCTGGCGCAACTGGGCTGCCGATGCCGAAGGCATCACCGGCGATGGTCTGCTCGATTTCATCAACAATCAGTTGTTCCCGTCGTTGAAGCGGCTGACGGCGACAGCCGGTGATGATCCGCGAGCGCTGGTGGTGCAGCGCGCTTTCGAGGATGCCTTCAACTACATGAAAAACGGCACATTGCTGCGGCAGGTTGCCAACAAGATCAACGAGGTCGATTTTACATCTTCGACCGACCGCCATCTGTTCGGTGATATCTATGAGCAGATTCTCAAAGACCTGCAATCAGCCGGCAATGCCGGCGAATTCTACACGCCGCGTGCTGTCACGCAGTTCATGGTGGATATGGTGAATCCGCAACTGGGCGAGACTGTGCTAGACCCTGCCTGCGGTACCGGCGGATTTCTGACCTGCGCGATCGAGCATCTGCGCAAGCAGGTCGAGACAGTCGAGGATCGCAATATTCTTCAGCGCTCGATTCGCGGAGTGGAGAAGAAACAGCTGCCGCATCTCTTGGCGACGACCAATATGCTGCTGCACGGCATTGAGGTGCCCGATCAGATCCGGCACGACAACACCCTCTCCCGTCCCTTGCGTGATTACGGCCCGAGGGATCGTGTGGATGTCATCATCACCAACCCGCCCTTCGGTGGTATGGAGGAGGATGGCATCGAGCAGAATTTTCCGGCCACCTTCCGTACCCGTGAAACTGCCGATCTCTTTCTGGTGCTGATTATGCATCTGCTCAGGCCCGGTGGCCGCGCTGCCGTGGTGTTGCCGGACGGCACGCTGTTCGGCGAAGGGATCAAGACCCGCATCAAGGAGAAGCTGCTTACCGATTGCAATCTGCATACCATCGTGCGGCTGCCCAAGGGCGTGTTCAATCCATATACCGGCATCAAAACGAATCTGCTCTTTTTCACCAAGGGAGAGAAAACCAGAGATGTCTGGTACTACGAGCATCCCTATCCGAAAGGCTACAAGTCCTATTCCAAGACCAAGCCGATGCGCATCGAGGAGTTCGCGCCGGAAAAGGCATGGTGGAACAACAGGCAGGAGAGCGAGCAGGCCTGGCGGGTGCCGGTTAAGCAGATCATCGATGCCGGCTACAACCTTGATATTAAAAACCCGAACACGATCGAGGAAGGGCCGGGCGATCCGGATGCATTGCTGGCCGAATACGAGACGATCCTGAACGAGCTGGCGGCGACCCGCAGCGAGCTGAAGGCGGCGTTGGCCACAGCGCTGGAGCGTGATCAGGGATGAATGAGACCGCTATCAAACGTATCTTGCAGCAGGGCGAAGGCCTGCAAGTCGAATTCAAGCGTTGCGAGCGTGCTCTAAACCGGGATGTATTCGAATCGGTATGCGCGTTTCTGAATCGTGGAGGCGGCAAGCTGTTGCTTGGCGTTAATGATGATGGATCGGTGCGCGGCGTGTCACGGGAGATGGTGCAAGCCATCAAGAAAGATTTTGTTTCGGCGATGAACAATCCGCAGAAGGTTTCACCGCCCTTTTACCTTTCCGTGGAAGATATTGAGATAGATGGGAAGATTGTGCTCTATATTCCGGTGCCGGAAAGCTCACAGGTGCATCGTTGCAACAGTCGCATCTACGATCGTAACGAGGATGGCGACTTCGATATCACGGACAACACGAATCAGGTCGCCGCGCTCTATCAGCGCAAGCAAAATCAGTATGCCGAGAATCGCATCTACCCTTATGTGGAGTTGTCCGACCTTCGTTCAGATCTGATCGCGCGGGCCCGCAAGATGGCCGGCGGCCAGCGTCCGGATCATCCCTGGCTGGCGATGGACGATATGGAGTTGCTCAAGAGCGCCCAGCTATATGTGCGGAACTTTCAGACCGGCGAATGGGGCTTCACTCTGGCCGCCGTGCTGCTGTTGGGGCGTGACGATGTGATTCTGGCGGTGTTGCCGCATCACCGAACGGATGCGATTCTGCGGCGGGTTAACCTGGACCGTTATGATGATCGCGACGATATCCGCACCAATCTGGTCGAAAGCTATGAACGATTGATGGCCTTCGTAGCCAAGCATCTGCCGGATACCTTCCACCTGGAGGGTGATCAGCGCATCAGCCTGCGGGATCACATGTTTCGTGAGGTGGTAGCCAATCTGCTGATTCATCGTGAGTTTCTGAATCCGTTTCCGGCCAAGCTCATTATCGAACAGCAACAGGTTCGCACGGAGAACAGCAACAGGCCGCACGCTTACGGGCTGATTGACCCGACCAATTTTTCGCCGTTTCCCAAGAACCCGGTGATAGCGCGATTCTTCAAGGAGATCGGGCGGGCGGATGAGTTGGGTTCCGGCGTGCGCAGGCTGTTCCGCTTCAGCAAGCTCTATTCGGGGGCGCTACCGACACTGGAAGAGGGGGATGTTTTTCGGACAACAATACCAATGCCGCATATTTCCGGGGAAATATCGGCGGCAGGTTCACCGAAAGGTTCATCAAAAACGTCGGAGAAAACGTCGGAGAAAACGTCGGAGAAAATTCTGCGATGCGTCAGGGAAAACAGACAGATCACCATTGCAGAGCTAGCTGGCGAAATTGGCGTTTCAACGAGAACCATCGAAAGAAATATTCAGCGTCTGCAAACGCAAGAGAAACTACTGCGAATAGGGCCGGATAAGGGTGGATATTGGAAGGTTCTGGAGGATGAGACATGACACCGGAGGCCTTCCTCGCCCAATTCGGTCATATTGCCGACAGCCCCAACGGCGTGCAGAAACTGCGCGCGCTGATCCTTGATCTGGCCGTGCGCGGCAAACTCGTGCCACAGGATGCGAATGACGAACCGGCCAGCGAACTGCTGAAGCGCATCAGGGCGGAGAAAGAGAATCACGCAAAGCTGCAAAGCCGCAGAGGGAGAAAGTACAAGAGCGAGCCGATTGCGGAGGATGAGGTTCCATTTGACCTGCCGGAGGGGTGGGTGTGGACAAAGTTGGGTGATGTATCCAACTACGGCATGCCAGAAAAGATTGAGCCACAGGATGTGTCAGATGAGACATGGCTTCTTGAATTAGAGGATGTTGAGAAAGGCACCTCGCGGTTGATTCGTAAGGTTCCTTTTGGGAAAAGAAAGCCTAGAAGTTCAAAAAACACTTTTTCTTCTGGTAATGTCCTCTATGGGAAACTCCGACCTTACTTAGACAAAGTATTGGTGGCAGATGAAGAAGGTGTTTGCTCAACAGAGGTTATGCCTATACGCCCGTTTGGGCATGATTCTTATTTCCTTAGGTGGGTATTGAAATCTTCTTACTTTCTCGATTATGCTAGTAATTCCACGCACGGTATGAGCCTTCCCCGCTTAGGTACAGAAAAAGGTAGAAAGGCTATAGTGCCTCTCCCACCCCTCCCCGAACAAAAACGGATTGTGGCGAAGGTGGATCAGTTGATGGCGCTGTGTGATCGACTGGAGGGGCAGCAGAAGCAGCGGGTGGAGATTCAGGGTAAAGCAGCTGCTTCCGCTTTCGATGCACTGGTGAATAGCACGGATGCCGAAGCCTTCGCCGCCAACTGGCAACGCATCGTCACCCATTTCGACCAATTGATCGATTCCACCGAAACCCTCAAAACCCTGCGCGCCACCATCCTCGACCTAGCTGTGCGCGGCAAGCTTGTGCCGCAGAACCCGAACGATGAACCGGCCAGCGAACTTCTGAAGCGCATCAGGGTGGAAAAGGAGAGGCACGCAAAGGCGCAAAGCCGCAGAGGAAGAAAGTACAAGAGCGAGCCGATTGCAGAGGATGAGATTCCGTTTGAAATCCCGCAGGGGTGGGAGTGGGTGAGGCTTGGGGATTATGGATCGTGGGGGGCAGGAGCAACACCAAATCGGAAAAACCCAGCTTACTATGGTGGAAAGATAAATTGGTTCAAGTCAGGCGAATTGAATGATGGTCATATCAGCCATTCAGAGGAGAAAATTACTAAGTTGGCACTACAAGAGTGCTCCCTTAGACAAAATAAAGCAGGCGATGTATTGATTGCTATGTATGGTGCAACAATTGGCAAGGTGGCCATTCTGGATGTATCGGGAACAACCAACCAAGCTGTGTGTGCATGTACGTGTACTTCAGGAGTTTATAATGAATTCCTTTTCCTTTTGTTGAAGGCTTACAAGCCAAATTTTACTGGCCAAGGGGCTGGTGGAGCACAACCAAACATTTCAAGAGAGAAAATCATTCATACTGTGACTCCTCTACCTCCCCTCGCCGAACAAAAACGGATTGTGGCGAAGGTGGATCAGTTGATGGCCTTGTGCGACCGGCTGGAAGCGCAGCTCACTGCGCGCGAGGCTGTTGGTGAAAAGCTGGCCACATCATTCACCCATCATCTTCTGGCGGCATAAAGTTTATGACAAGCTCGCATCTTGAGGAAAAGGCGTTGGATGCGAATAGTCCTACTTTGCAAAAAGCATTTGTATTTGATAACCCGAGGCAACAGAAGATATACGAAAGACTGCACTTGATTGGCCCAGGGCCTGCTAAATTCTACAAAGATGCATGTGCCATCATGAGCATGCAACCTCCTTTAGATTCAACCACTCACCTTGTGTCTCATCTGATGCGAGAAATTGAAAGTGCCCTAAGAGATGTTCTTGAGGTTTTTTCTAATGATGATGGTCAGTTTGGAGAAAATGAAGGGCATAAGGCAAGTATTAATGCGGTTCTGGTCGGACTGGAGGTTGAAAAGGATTCACACATAGCAACAGCTTGGTTTAAGTTAGCTGATGACAGGACGCTCGCATCACATGCGCACAGGCGGTCTTTATCAAATCCACGACCATTAAATGATGCATTCAAAAGTGTTTGGTCTACTTTCCAGGAAATAATAAATGAAGTTTTGGCAAGGTTTGAATCTCAATTTCACAAAACAACTGATTTGCTCGATACAATTATAGCTAAGACATCTCCATCAAAATCTGACGTTAAATTTATCCGAGAACATATTCCCCATAATGAAATAAATTACCGCTATTTTTTTGATGCTCTAAAGAACCATGAGTGGCTGCCAATATTATTGGGTGCCGGTTTTTTTGATGACCCCCCAAGCATTATTCAAGATGAAGAAAATGGGTCATTTCGCTTTCCATTTTGGCCACAATCTCGATTCCTAATGCGACAAGCAGAAAGTTACTCTCAAATAGTTGCACCAATAATTTTAAATGTTCCTGAAACTGACAATGAGCGAGTCCATGAAGATTTTGTCGAGGCCGCATTGAAGATGCCTGTGAAGTGGGCCAGGAGAATAGCTGAAAAAGAACTTGAATGGATCAGGGCACAAAAACAGTTCTACTTCCTCTATCCCGATTATGTGGGTGATCTGATTGTCAAACTGGCAGAACAGAATGAAGTTGATTTGACTCTGAATTTGGCGGCCGCCTTATTGGATGTTAACAAAGTTGAGCGTGAAATCGGGTCGCCGGGTGATGAGGGGTACCACAAAAGAGTGGAAGTCATCGCCAAGTTTTCAACCTGGGAATACAAGCGGGTCGTGGAAAAGGTTGTCCCGGCCATAGCTACTGCCAGTGGCCTATCAACCATTCGGATGTTTTGTGGGTTACTTGAAAAAGCTATAGAGATGGATCTCTCTGAGCCAAATCCACCACATGACCATTCGCATATCTGGCTGCCCGCCATCGAGGATCATGAACAAAACAGGCATGCGGATTCCGATCTGAAGGCCATCCTTGCCATCGGGATTAGGGAAGCATCTCTACAGGTATTAGATGGGGACAGGTCGGTATTGCTTGGGTTGGTGGCAATGCTTGAGGCCAACAAGTGGGCAGTTTTCAAACGTGTTTCGCTGTTTCTTATTAGCCAGTTTGCAAAGGACTTTCCGGAAAAGGTCGCCGAAAGGCTTACTGACAGGGAACTGTTCAAGGGTGATGCCTACCGACATGAATATGCACTGCTGGCCCAAGCTGGGTTTGGTCTGATTGGTGATGCTGAGCAGCAGGAGATTCTTTCCTGGGTTGAAGCCGAACCAAGTGATGAAGAGGTTTCAGAATATAAAAAGTGGTATTTAGACCAGCATGGTTCAGAACCTTCGAAGGAAGAGGTTCTGGCCATTGAAGAAAAAACAAAATTGAACCGCTTGTGGCAATTCAGAAATAACCTGCCAGCAAATTGGGAAGAGAAATATGAGTGTTGGGTTCAAAAGCATAAAGAACCTAAGCATCCCGACTTTTCATATTATTCATCAGGGGGGTGGGTTGGTCCCACCAGTCCAAAATCGGCAGAAGATTTAAAACAGATGTCAGTGTCGGAAATTGTCGGTTATCTTAAAACGTGGGAACCACCTGAGGGTCATTTTGTTGAAACGCCTGAGGGACTGAGCCGAACTCTTGCACAAGCCGTTTCCGATGATCCGATCCTTTTTGCATCAGATGCTGTGCTGTTTAAAGGGCTGGATCCAACATATGTCCGTGGATTTATCGATGGATTCCGTGATGTCATAAAAGATAAAAGTGACTTTCCATGGAAACCTCTGCTTGAACTGTTTCAGTGGGCGGTGGAACAAACTCGGGAATTCCCTGAACCAAAGATAATGTCGATGGAGAAAGATCCCGGTTGGGCATGGACTAGGAAGAGCATTGCCGGACTATTGTCGCGTGGTTTGAGTGATGGATCTGGCGAGATTCCTTTCGAGTTTAGAGAGCAGGTTTGGAGCCTGCTGGCGATTCTCACCGATGATCCCGACCCTGCAGATGAAGAATACGGTGAAGGGCATATGGACCCTTCTACACGTGCAATCAATACGGTTCGCGGTGAAGCCATGCATGCAGCCGTAAATTACGGACTGTGGGTTTACAGACACTCCTCCGAAGGTGAAAAGAGCTTTGACTTGATGGCTGAATTGCGAACGGTTCTTGATCAGCATTTAAGTTCTGATACATCCTTGGCCATACGATCGATTTATGGGCAGAGGTTTCCATGGTTGCACCTGATGGATTCGGCATGGGCTGAGCATAACAGGGAAAAGATTTTTCCTTCCGGTTCCGCCGCTGTTTGGGATGCGGCATGGAAAACCTATATCACGTTCTGTCAGCCGTTTGATCTCATGCTGGAGGCGCTGCGGGATCAATATGCCCTGGCGATTGAAAAGATCGGAACCTCATCGGCCATTGATATCAATATAGCCGATGCAGAGCAACGTCTGGCGGAGCATCTTTTGGTATTTTACTGGCGGGGAAAGCTGGAACTTGATGATGCATTGGTTCGGGCCTTCTATGCCAAAGCAGATGTTCAGCTAAAAGCACGTGCCATGGAATTCCTGGGGCGTAGCCTGCGAGGGGCTCCGGAAGATATTTCTCCAGAAGTTCAGGATAGACTGAAAGCGTTCTGGGAGTGGCGTTTTGCCCAGGCACAAGATGCTGGCGAACCTGAAGAACTTGCCGATTTCTGCTGGTGGTTTGCATCCGGTAAAATGGATGTTGATTGGGCACTTGCTCAACTGAAGGTGGTGTTGAGTCTTTCTATCAAGCTTGATGCTCTCGATTTTGCCGCAGAGGAGTTAGTGAAGCTTGTATCTGATAAGCCAATAGAAGTTCTCGAATGCCTGAATTTGATGATTGGGCACCTGGGCACAGAAGGTATTTACTTTGGGTGGAATGATGAAGCGAAACAGATACTTGGAGAGGCAATGGTCCATCAAGATCAGGTAGTGAAATCACAGGCCGAAGATATCATTCATCGCCTTGGTGCAATGGGTTATTTTGAATTTAGAGAGCTTCTAAATGTTTGACAAGTCGGTGCCCTTCTTCACCCATCATCGGCTGGCGGCATAAATGCAAATCATCCGGTGTACGCAAAAGCTGCTCAAAGAGCTTTCGATGGAAATGGAGGACGATGTGGTCGTGCTTCCTTCGGCAAGCTGGCATGCGAACCTGTTGAGGTATGATCGGCGCAAATGTCTGTTGTTTACGCATGATACAACATTGTTTTCCGTGTTTGTACCGGGCGTGGTCAAAAAGGATTTTTCCGATCTGCCCGACATCTTTGGACAGGCATTGTTCAAAACGATGCTCCGCCTGAACTTTTCGCAGCAGGAAATTGAAAGTATACTCGAACGTGTCCGTGATATCCGGTTTGGGCGCACCAATAACCGGAGCGTGTTGGGCTCGATGAATGATATCAAGCAGATGATTGACCTGTTCGTTTATGACTCCGGAGGGCTGAAGCACACGAATCTTTACGAGATGATCCGGCAGATCAATGAGATGCCTTTCAAGGCCATCGGATATCGATTTCCGATCGAAGCCATGCATCGTTTGTGCAAGCGTGTGGAAAGCTGATGCCACACACAGAATTCCAGATAGAAAAGGAGCGGATGCGCAAGCATTTTGCACAACATCAAAAGGAAATTGTCAGCAGTTGGAAAGAGGGGGGTGCCGACTGGAGGGATGTCGCTGCGTTGATTCTCGAATGGGAGGTCGCGCAGCCAGCAACACTGGGAGAATTTCCGCCTGGCATGAACAAGTGGCTGAAGGACTTTGCTAAGGAGCTGGGGCTTCAAGTCAGCAACCTGTGGCGTTACCGCAAGGCGGTGATTTCAGCCAGGGGAATTTGGAATACCGGCGAACATCCGGTGAAGGATGCTTCTGATATACCGGAGCATATCGGTCCCGAGTCCATCGAACTCGTTGAAAAGATTTCGAGGGCGGCCCCTTCGGAAGTGATCAGTGATGTTGCGAGGCGGTTGTACGATAACAAGATCACTCGCTCTGAGCTTCGCAAAATTTGGCAAAGCATACGCCACGTAGTCAAAGATGAGTCACGTAACATTCCCGTCTATGGCGAGTTACCAAAAATAGATGAGCGTCGGCGGGGGGCATTGTTCGAAGAGCTTTGTTATGAAGCCATCCGTAAGGATCTATTGGAGAATGAGGAGTCTGTTTTGGGAGGAAAGGGGCAATGTTTCCGGGACCCCAGTATCAACCGACTAATCGTCGATATCGTGGCCGTAACTCGGGATGAGGATGGTTGTGCCCTGTACCACGCGATTGAAGTTAAGGAATCACAGATGCACAGACAAAGTCTGGAGCGAATGACGTCTGTCCTCCAGTATTTCGATTATCTCTGGATTGCTGTGCCGGCAGGAAGCGCTCATTACGAGCATGTGCCTGAGCAGATTGGCATTCTCGAGTATACTGAAGGGAAACTCATCATGGTTCGAATGGCGAAAAGAAATCCAGAACCGGATATGGAGTTTGTCAGTCGTCATTTAATCCCAATACTGATTTGGAAGTGATTTTAGTTTAATAAGAAATGGATTGTATGAGCAGAGACAGTTTAGCGGCTAGTCCTTGACAAGATGGATGAGCTTCTGTATCTTGCTGATTGAGGAGGGATTCTTAGAAAAAGGAACCCATATGTTTGAAGAGAAAAGTGCATCGAGTGTCGAGAAAAATGGGAGGGAAATTATCTCGTTAAAGCTCTCCCAGCTTCATTGGCCAAGTGAATGTAACGATAAGTTGCCACTGAATCTTTTGTGCTGGCTTATATCCCCTGATCTATCTGGTGCGGCAGCTGCACATGCGGCTAGACGCTACATTCATGTGGTTGCCAAGCCACGAACCAAAAAAGATGATTTCGTCGTTATTGGTGGAGTTATGCCGTACTTCATCTTGCTTAATTCGGCTTGGTCGGGTGATATCCAATGCATTCTTGTTTCCGACTGTCTCCCAAAAGACTTTGAGAGAAGAATTTGCAATGATCTCAGCATATCCTTGTTTGGTCTGAAGGGTGGGGCGCTTGCAATTGCCGCCAAGGCAGCTCTGTTTGTGCGTTTGCTGGAGCTTGGTGAGGCTATTAATGCACCATCCAGCTTCAAGCTGTCGGCGAGGCATTTTGGCAACGGCAAAGGGCTGCTAAAGGAGATCATCGGCTTTGACTTCCGTAGCTACAAACGGGCTGATAAAACAGGAATGGCTCCAGAGATTATCGAACAAATCGAATCCATTTTAGGGTTGCCTCCTTCATCGGGCGGGACGGCATCGCCGGAAAAAGAATCTTAAGGAATGCGAAAACGAGCATGGATAATTTGCGTGACTGTCTGGCATTTTATCATTGTCCGATTCAATCAAGCCATCCTGCTCAATCAGTACTGAAAATTCCCGAATCATTGTGTTCAGCATTCTCGGGCATAGCGACGCTTCTTGATTTGCCAGATGATGGCCGGTTGTTCGATAAAACAGAAGGGATCGTGCGGCTGCTCATTGGCGCATGGGAGCAGGAGACAAATAATTCTCTTGCTGGTGGTTACAATGAGATAGAGCAAATTTTCAGTTTGAATCTTCCGATAGTAGAGCCTCGATCCACATGGGGGGTGCGGGAAAGCAATCCGGTCTTTTCTTATTTGATGTTTCAATATGTCCTTGAAGATGAATTCAAGCTGACCAATGAATACCGTGCGTTGACTCCATTTCTTTTGAAGAGAATAAATCTGTGTCATGCCAGGGTCGAGAACGCGACCGATCAATATCGGTATCATTTATCGTTAGCTGCCCGGAAACTAGTGGTAGCAGCTCCTACGCTTCCACCATCGCCCAGGTTTGACTGGGATTATGAGTCCAGGTTGTCTATAGCCAAGAGCGCTACCGAGGCTTTGGTAGGCAATACAGAGCTTACAACAACCCATGAATGGGCATATATCTCCGATTTGCTATTTCGTGACAGAACAAAGTTGGGCCGAACGGGAGGGGGCTCACCTAAGGAGCACACATCACGATGGTTGCTGTTTGAGCGGAAACCAAGCTTGGTCGTATCTCAACAGTTTACCTTTGTCGCTGAAGCAGAAGATCTGGCTGGACCCGAAGATGGTTTCAAGGCTCCAGAAGAAGGGCAAGTGTCCAGCGTTATTTATACAAACCCACAAATGAACCCGGCTGTATTGGCTGGGATGGGTGAATTTGAGTCAGATTACATTGATGACAAAGAAACAGTACTCCCAGCTTCATGGTTCACAGATCCTTGGTCGGCAAAACGGAAAATGCGGGGCAAACAGGAGGCGATGTTGGCATCCGACCGGATCAACCCATGGGACAGCCGGGTAATTTCGCTTTCAAATATCCAACAACTGCTTGGGCATATAAGGTCCGTAGATCGTAAGAAAAATTGTGCCATTTTATCGATGGCGATGCTTGCTGGAATCAATGAGAGATCCATGAAGAAGCTAAAAATAGGAAGTTTCGTGGACAGTGTTGATCCGAACGAGAAAGTAACTGAAAGATTGATGCGAGGCGACCGATTTTATGATCCTCGAAGAAAGCAATTGTGGTGGATCAACACAATGGGCACAGAAGATGAATCCAAGTTTTTCAAAGTGCCCTTGGTCATTCGCATAAACTTACCCAGAACCATCACTAGGCACTTACCGGTCAACATTATTCAAGATGCTCCGGTTTTTGAAGGACGGGACTTTACATCCGCCAGGAAAATTCTTCGATCGCTTGGAAACGATGGCCTTGGCCCCGTCACTTTTAATCGGCTTTGCGAAACATTTGAAGCATATTTTGTGCATAGTGGAGGGTTGCCGGAAATTGCTGCGGATCTAATTCAAGGTAAATCGCGTAACCATCTGATCAGCCAGCATTATTATGTTACTGTTCCATGGGATCATGCGATTCGCGAGTGGCGACGCATGATCGCAAGACTATTAAGGTGCAATGGGGAAGAGACCTCCACGTTGCTCAAGCAAATGGCCTATCATCGGCCAGTTGGACAAACAATCCACTCCGAACCGTCATTTGCCGGCGCGATCAAGACCCCAACTTCAAAAGCTTTAAGAACACATGCCCTTGGACTGTTGAATGCCTTTCCCAGAGATAAACTGCGTTTGGAACAAGCGTCTCCAGAAGAATGGAACGCCTATGTAGCTTACTTGTATTTTCTCATGGCTGTGTCTACTGGCCGAAGGCCGCAGAGGGATCCTTTTCCTTTGCTTGGTGATTTTGATTTGATGAAGGGAATGCTTTTTATTGAGGATAAATGGAACAGAAAGTTCCAGGAGTCACGGGTCATACCCCTATGCAAGACGCTAAATCATGCTATGCGAGACCATCAGAAGATTCATAATATACATTTCATGCGATGGAAGTTAGCCGGATATTCTGCAGATGTGTTGGTCGATCAACTGTTTTTGGTTGATGAAAGAAACAAAAGCATGGTTCCGGTTAGCCCCAGTAGTCTTGATCTATTATGCACCGGCATCGAAGGGTATTTTGAGGATCTGAAAAATGGCCCTCGCCATTATCTGCTTACCCGATTGCATCATGTGGGTGTCGGACAGGAGGCGATAGATTTTCTGTCAGGGCATCGTCATGTAGCTAGAGAGCCTGAAATGTCAGCTTCGACTGTAAACTGGCAGACAACATCAGCTATTTTAAAGGATATTATTGAAAAAGAGGTTATCGAATTCCTGGGGCTAAAGGCGCCATTCGATGCAAGCTGAAAAAGAACAGCTAATTGGCTTTGCTCATGAGGTCATGGCGGAGATTAAGTGCAAAGAGGAGCACTTGAAGATACCAGTCGTTGTTGATGTAACAAGCAAGGTAATCGAGACATTTGAACTTTCTGAATTTAATGGCATTTGGAACAAGCAAATTGAGAGAAGATTTTATGAATTGGTCAATGCTTGCAATAAAGAAGGGCGCCCATTAGTTGATGAAAAGGAATTGTTCCGAATAAACGTTGGCCTGGATTATGTGCTGCGCCTTTTACAAAAAAGGGCAGATCTCCGAGTACGTTCATGGCCTTCGGTCAGGTTGTCATCCCGTCAATATTTGGCAGTCGAATATAAGCAGGAGATCATTTCATGCCTGCCTGAATACCATGATTTGCTTCAAACACTGATTAGTAAATCAGCAAATTTCGGGATAAATCAACAAGAGCTTTATGCACGTGTCATTCTCTCCATGATTGCCTTGGATGGCGTTCTGGTAGCCAATGCAGATGGCTGTATCGCCGGACTGGAAAAGCAGATGGTCCATTTGCATGCAAATATGCCTTTCATTGAATTGCCGTTTAGCAGCAGGAAACGAGGGGTACTAAAAAAGCATTATTACCTGTGCGAGTACACCTGTGGTTGTTTGAGAATCTTGCTGCCCAGAGCCAAAGGAAAGGGCTCCATCTTCCCCAGGGGCTGGGAAATGACCAATGATCACCACAAGAAACGGCCTCGCAGGATTTTTTTGCGGAAATTCTTGTCGGACTTGTGGCTGAGTACATTCCCTGACCGTCCGATACCGGAATATCTGGACGTGGACTTCTGGATCAAGGCATCCCGGAAGAGTATCGCCTTGAACGGAGTGCCATTTGTCGCACTGGCGCATCTTCGGAATCGATTGCGTGGTGCACAAATCCCGGTTTGCAGGGATACGTCTTGTAGTGTGGCGAATGCCTCGGGAAAGAGTGGGGAAATAGAGAAGGGTCCATTTCAGTACGTGCAATCACTTCATCGGTTTTTAGCAGATGAGGAATCGAAGAAGGATGACAAGCTCAGGATAAAGAACGTCCCAATTCTGAAGCAAAGGTTCAAGGAGGTACTGGAAGATTCTGACAAAACTGCTTTATACCAGCCCGATGAGGTTGTACTAGTTCGATGGCTGGTTTGGATGTTGAGCCAAAAAAGATTCAAGGACATGAGACTGTCAACCTTTAGAGGATACATTTCATCTGTAAGCAATCGTGTTTTTCCATTGCCGGATAACAAATCATTGATCGACTTGGATAGAAGCGAATGGATCCAGATGGTCACTGATTTAGCGTTGAACGAGGATTATATGCCTTCAAGTAGACGTACAGCAATTACGCATTTAAAAGTGCTGAATCAATATCTGCATGAACAAGATTTGGCTCCAGAAATCGATTTTTCTAATTATGCTTTTCGGGTGCCACGGGATATTGCTGAGTGTGATGTGATTTTCCCCCATGAAATAGATTTAGTGCTGGAGGGGGTGGACTCAGACAATCAATGGCTGGCTCTCTTGTTAGCATTCTACTGCGGATTACGTTGTGAAGAGATCTGTTACTTAAGACCGGAGAGTTTTGAAAGTGATTACCGATTGATTATTAGCCGAAGCAAACTAGCCAGCAGCCGAAGGACAATTCCGTATGGGCTTCTAATTCCGGGTCACCATAGAGAGCGTATGGAAGTAATCATTTCGAGCAGAAGAGTGGCTGGGGCTGCATACCTGCTGGAGGAGAATGGACAGAATCCAGTTCCGACCTGGAAGCTAAGCAAGCAGATCGGTCGCCTGCTGGTTCGAGTTAATAGCAGGGTTCAGAAAATGCATGCCCTGCGCCACGGGTTCGCATCATGGCAATTGGTTCGATATTTCATGCTGGTCGATTCGGAATTTAGGGCCGATGTAAGGGCGAGGGTCTTTCACTCGGAGGTAGAGGGCGAACACTCATGGTTCAACGATGAGTCGCTGGCTGATTTAGCCGAGGTGTTTGGGGGAATCCAATGGCGTATCGGTTATGAGAAGCAGGGGGGCTGCAGTGGGAATGCGACAGACGCCATCTTGATTTCAAAGCTGAATCGCCCCGGTTTCATCGGAGGCGTTTTTGTTTGAGTCATCATGCTGCTCT
>CAZLJF010000021.1:0-30346 GCA_964559845.1 uncultured Zetaproteobacteria bacterium
AGGGATTGATAATATGACTCCGCAGGAAAAGCTCTTCGAGCATTTCTACGGACAAAACAAAAATGTAAACAACGCAAGAATTCCTAACAGCTAATGTAGCCAACTATAAATAATATGCTTGCCAGCATGATCAGCAAGAGCCTGATGATCAAAGGAAACCCGATCCGGCTTCAGCAGGTATTACTGAATATGTTCGGCAATGCTGTAGATGCGCTGGAGATATACAACTCTGTAAAAGTTGACCTTGTAATTCTTGATGTTGTGATGTCCTTACCGGGCGGCGTTGCCTGTGCACGCGAGATGCGCGCGCTTAATCCGGAGGTAAAGATTGTTTTTGCTACCGGTTATGATCGTGAAAGAAGGCTGGAGGAAGAGAGCGGATTCGAACCGCTGGCCTGCTCATTACGAGGAAATGGAGTAACAATTTCTTACAACTATATATCAACAGATTGTCTGAGCATCGGTATTTTTTCACTCACATAAGCGGAGAAGAGCCACCAAGATTTTAGCTTTGCGTTGCGCAAAAGGGGCACGAAAGGACTTTTTACGAATTCATTAATTTTGACTGTTATTTTTTGTGAAATGTCATTACAGTTGACACTCATATGCCACTAAGCAAAGAGCTTCTACTTCGTGTTTACAGGGATCTTCACAAGATTTTTCCCGAAGACCTGCATATTGCCCGGCCTCTGATTCAGATGTTACAGGGCAAAGGCGATCTGGAACATGCTCGCGACCTGGCCGTGCATATGGCCAGGCGTATGCTGGCCAGAGGCCGGGCCGGTGATGCCATCGGCTTCCTCGAAATCTGCAAGCTGTTAAATCATCCGGATCAGGCAGAAATAGAGGCGTTGAGCAGCATGGCCCATATTACTGCCGATGGTCCTATTGATATGGAGAGCGGCAATGAAAAAACCTTCATGCTTATCGATCAATTGTCGGATCGCGAGGCGCTCGATTTTCTGGAGCACGGGCGCCTGATCAAAGTTGAAAAGGGTGACGATATTGTTAAGCAGGGTGAGGTCAGCCGCAGCTTTTATCTGATTCTTAAGGGAGAGATGGCTGTGCATATGGATGCGGCAACAGGCCTGCATATTGAACTGAGCACGCTTGAACCCGGCCACTTCTTCGGTGAGTTTGCCTGTGTTTACCAACTACCGCGTTCAGCCACTGTTACCGCTACAAAGCCATCTCTGATTCTTGAGTTTTCCGATCTGGCAATATCCCAGCTGATGCAGCGTGCTCCCATTGCCGGTGAGCGTTTGATGAAGATTGTTCAATCCCGTCTGATTCAATCGATGTCATATAGCCATCCGGCATTCGCCGAATTGCCCGAAACCGACCGCAAATGGATGGCGGATGAATCAAAGCTGCTTGAATTCCAGGATAATGCCATCATCACCCGTGATGGCGACATGACTGACCGCTGCTGTATCATCGTTTATGGAAATGCTGTCGCCAGCCATCAAACAGGCAAAACTGCCATTGAATACAAGATGGAAACATGCGACATGTTCGGCGATGTGAACCCTCACCTTCAGATGCCGCCGAATTCAGTGATACGTGCCCAGGGGCACTGCCTGGTATGCAGCATGCCACGGAAGGTGTTTCAATCGTTCATGAATGCCTATGCCGGCTTTGAACACTGGATCGAAGCACATGGAAAAGAGCGCCGTAAAAAAATGACGGCAATGCCTTCTAACTAAACCCTGGCGCTCCGTCCGGCGACAACTTGCATTCAACATTCCCGGATGGGCTTCTACAGATCAGAAATACCAGTCCATCCGCAACGCATAGAGATGGTTCATGGTGGAAAACTCACCACGACTCCCCCTCTGAACAAGCTGGGCCACGACAGAGATGTCCAGACTTTCCGAAGCAGACCAGACAACGCCAGGTGCATAAAAAAAGCTCCGGTGTGGAAAATCGGCAAGTAGCAAAAAATCCAGACGCCAGAGTGATGTAAGATCATAACCCAGCTGCCCTCCCCACAGGGAACGACTGACGCTCTGCAGGCGGTCAGCTTGCACACGGCCAGATTGCAACAGTGGCAAACCGGTTGCTGCTCCATTGTAGAAATATTCGATCGCCAGGTAGAGGCCATCCTGAAATAGTTCGTTGGTCAGTGTATAGTCATAACCTGCCGACAGCTGCGTATAGGCGCTCCCCGGCCCGGATATTGAACGAACTATCTCCACCCTGCCGCCGCCATCACCAATATTCCCCGTCAGGTCAAACCCGAACAGCTTTTCATCGCCAAAGCGTCCACTCATCATGGCAACATCAAACTCACCAAAGGTATCCTGCCAACGAACTGCCGTCTTCTGCAGGACGTTGAACTCACTTTTCCCCGGTGCGGCAATCAGCTGCAAACTGCCAAAATCGCCATAACGCCACACTGCGTTGAGCGCATCAACGCCCAGCTTCTGTTCCGGCTCCAGTGCAGTTGGAGCAACCGGGTTGAAACGGTCAGTCGGATTCCAGATGCGTCCGGAACCCCACGCCACACGCTGCCGGCCCACCGTAACCGACACCTCTCCGTACTCATACTGGAGCCAGCCACGATAGAGGGAGTGTTTCCAGTCCAGTGACTTGCCGCGATGGAGATAGGCGGAAGCATCCATCCAGGTTCGTTCGGGAAACTGTGAAAAGAGCTGATATTGCGGATCACGAACCAGATCGCCATAGAGCAGTTCGTGATCATAACTGATCTCCCAAGACACATGCCTGACCCGTCCATCTGCGGTGAGGCGCAAGCGGTTCAGATCATTCCGTTGCCGTTGATTAAGGCTGTTTTCCGTCTGGAAAAGCAGGTTGGTGTAGTGACCGGAAAGTTCCTCGGCCCCGGCAGACAGTGACAACAGCAGTATCGATAACAGAAGGGCAGCGGACAGTCTCATTGATTAGCGAGTCATCTGCTCCACAATCTTCCCATCCTGCATTGTGAACAATTCCTTTGATGCATCCATAACGACCGGATCATGCGAAGCAATCAGGAATGTCATGCCCTGCTCCTCGTTCAGCCTGCGCATCAGTGCAATCAGTGATTCGCCGGTATGGGAATCAAGGTTTGCCGTCGGCTCATCGGCCAGCACAATATCGGGCTGTGTTGCCAGCGCCCGTGCCACGGCAATACGCTGCTGCTGGCCGCCGGAGAGCTGATCTGGCCGTCGCTGTTCAAGCCCTTCAAGCCCGACTTCAGCCAGCCACCGATCCGCCATTTGAAGACGCTCGGCGGCAGCTGTTCCCTGAAGCTGGAGCACATAAGCTACATTTTCACGGGCAGAGAGCACACGGATCAGGTTATAGGCCTGAAAGATGAAGCCGACATGCCTTAACCGGAATGCCGCCCGTTCTTCCCTGCTTAATCCCAGCACATCCTGTCCGGCAATGGTAAGCGCACCCTGATCCGGCCGATCCAGCGTGCCGACCATATTCAACAGTGTCGTTTTGCCCGAACCGGAGCGCCCTGCAAGCACGGCAAATGCTCCCTCTGCAAGCGAGAGGTCAACCCCATCCAGCGCCGTCACCGTTTCGGATCCGCCACTTTCATACTGCTTGTGCAAATCATGCGCTTCTATCAATGCCATGTGTTCTCCATCGGCTTCGGAGTATCAAGCAAACTACAGCTCTCGCATCGCTTCGACCGGATCAAGCCTTGCCGCCTTCCAGGCCGGATATATGCAGGCCAATAGCGCCCCGACCACTGCCGCGCCAATAATCCGAACGGCATTCTCCAGCGTCACCAGAGGATAGACAATCGGACTCATGTACATAAATGAAAACGCCGAAGCAAAGGCACTCAGATCAAGCCCGTGCTCATGATAATAAAGACTGATCCATGCCCCCGATCCATAACCCAGAAGGCCGCCAATCACCACCAGAATGACTGTCTCCCAGATCATCATGGCAAACAACTGGCTTCCCTGTGTGCCCAGCGCCCCCATCAGTCCGAACTCCCTGATACGGTCATGCATGCTCATCAGCATTGTATTCAATACCCCTGCCAATACGACAATAATTACAATCGACAGCACAATCCACATGTAGGCATCACCCATCTGCGTCCACTGCTCTGCCATCGGATCAATTTCCATCCAGCGCAGGATCTCCAGACCCTGATGCTGCAATCTCTCTTTCAAACTGATGGCCACCTCATTGACGGCTTCAAATGAGGTTGTACGGATTACAACACTGGTAATAGCCTCACCCAACTCCAGCCACCGCTGCGCGGTAGCAATCGGAATCATCACCATCATGTTATCAATATTCATTACGCCTGAATGCAGCAACCCTCTTAAGCGGAACACCTCGCTGACCAAGTCTCCGGACGGAGTCTGTGCCATCAGCACTACTTTATCACCAATTCCAATCTCAAGCCTTTCTGCCAACACATCGCCCATCACCAAAGCACGCGGATCATCCCCTTCTATCCATATTCCGTCACTCAAGAACTCTCGGAAACGGCTCACCTTCGTTTCACGTACCGCATCAATACCAACAATCAATGCACCGGCATTGGCTCCGGCCGCGCTGGCCAGCCCTGAAGTGTTGATGCGCGGTGTCCAGGCACGAACAGAGGCTGTGTTATTCAGTGCCTTAAAAACTGCCTCCGGATGTTCCATGACATCAACAATCTGCTGACTTTCATGAAAGCCTTGTGCATGAATCTGGATATGACCGGTTTCAGTCAATACAAAGTTCTCTTTCATGTTCTGCAGCCAACCGTCATTCATGGCAGCAAGGAATGTAAGGGCTGCAATACCGATCACCAGTGCACCCATGGTCAGCAGTGTGCGTGCCGGATGCAGCCAGAGATTGCGGCTGCCGAGCTTGATGTAGATGCCCAGTGTACCCATTGCCTATCCGAGATGCTGGATGGCTTCAACAGGCTCAAGTCGTGCAGCCCGCCAGGCCGGTACAATAGATGCCAGAGCCGCTGCCAACAGCACAGATGTAATGGTTATCAGCAGGTGATCCGTATCGATTTCAGTATAAATAGTTGTATCAATATAAAAGCGTTCCACACTATCCATCATCTCCGACATATCGATACCGTTTCGCTGATAATAGTAGATCAGCCCCATGCCGAGAGCGGTTCCACTGGCAACGCCCAACGTGCCGAGCATCAATGACTCCAGCAGCACAAGTACTGCAACCCTGATACGTCCGCAACCCAGCGCCATCATGACACCAAACTCACGAATACGTTCCAGCATACTCATCAGTACGGTATTCATCACGCCGGCCGCCACAATCAGCAACACAATGCTTAAAAAGATATAGTAAAAGCCGTTCTCCAGATCAACCCACTCCTTCATCACCGGATACATGTCATACCAGCGCAACACCTCATAGCCCTGCGGCTCGAGCCTGGCGCGCAGTGCGGCAGTTACCGCTTCCAGATCATCTGTTTGCAACTGCAGCACCACTTCGGAATAGCGCTCCTGCATGCCAAGCATCTCCTGCATAAACAGCATGGGAACAATCACCAGTCCCCGGTCGATGCCCATTTCACCGCTTTCAATGATACCAATCAGTTCAAACCTCTCCGCTGCCAGCGAACCAAAGCGATCTTCCGCCAGCAGGATAACATCATCGCCCAGCTGCACCTTGAGATTTTCAGCCGTTGTTGCCCCCAGAACGCATACATTGGCATCGGCTCCACCTATGAAACGCCCCTGTGTAACCTTGGCGGCAATGCGGGTCGTTACCGCCTCCTGGTCGGCATCCACACCGAGCATCATCAGACCACGCGACGTATCCTCCCCTGCCGCCAGTGCAAAGCTTCTGATGCGCAGCGCCCGGCGCCGAATATTCAGATCATCCAGTGCTGCATTGATTTCAGAAAGATCACTGATGTCACGGGTCAGCTTCGGGCGTTTGAAAAAGTCGGCCGCATGAATCTGCACACTGCCGACAATCACCTGCTGCAGGTTTCGCATCATGTTGTTGTGAATGCCATCATTAAAGCCCCATAGGAAGAGCAACGCCGCCAGCCCCAGAGCAATGGCAAACACCGTAATCAGGCTGCGGTAGATATTGCGCTCAATATTACGCCATGCCATTGCGATCAACATAGCCTCACCTGCTCCGCCGTTTCAGATTGGCGCGGGTAAACACCGTATCTGCAATCGGTGGATCAAAGGCAATCGACTCAATCTGGAGGATGGTCTGCTTGCCGGGATTATCCAGCGGCTGCATCACCCAGCGAGTCGGAATGGTGCGACCGCCAACTTCGCGTACATCTTCAAACTTCAGTACACGCCGCTTCTTGCCATGCTCATCGTAAAACTCCTCTGCCAGTGGAATGCCATCTCTGCGAATGATATGAATCAGCTTGCCCCAGACCACCGGCGCACTCTCCTTCGGGATCGATTCAATAGTGACAGTCTCTCGATTACGGGCAGTGATGCTGTGGTGATAATCATCCACCACCGAAGCAGCCTTCACCAGATCATCATTGGTAAAATCCGAGCCCATCCAGGACGAGAGCATCATCGACGGCGGAATGCGGATATCCCGCTCCAGTTTCGGCAGATACATCCACAGATTCGGCCCCAGTTTCAGGTAGGTGGTATCCCTCTCTTTTTTGGGCGCAATGATACGGATAAAGAAACGTTTACCAGGCCGGTCATCCCAGCTGTCCATGGTGATGGAGCGCTGCCAGTCCGGAGTTTTGACCGTCATCGTATAACGGGCAGTGTTGGTATCGGAGCGCAAAAGCTTCTGCAACCTGACCATCATCTCCCGTGCTTCACCTGTTATCATACCTTGCGACCATGCCTGCAAAGGCAGAAGAAACATGAAAAGAAGCGGCAAAGCAATTCGGCGCACCATGATTTAAAGTATAGTGATCGACGAAAGAGCCTTCAACCTGTCAGCAATCATCTGAAAAGGTCAGGATTAATAATCCTTAACCTGTTGAGAATCGCTTTTACACTCACTCTGGCAGTTACATAAACAGGGGCTTGACCGGAACAGGAGCACTTACGGAGTATAACCTGCTCCGGTCGAACCCGAAGTATTACTGGCTAAAGACGAACTGCAAGCTATTGACGTGTTAACCAGTCCGATTCCATTCTCGGTTCTAAGTCAGTACATCAGACAAATTCCAGATCGAAGCCCTTCCCCTGACTTACCCAAAAGAACAGTTGTGTGAATACCGCATATAAACTCAACTTTCCATTCTTCGTAGCAAGACTTAACTGTTACGCATTCACCATTCGACGGGAGGATGGCACATCTATTTTCTCTTCGGCGCGCAGGCCGAGTTTTTTGAAAAGTGCTCTATCGTTATCGGCTTCCTGATTATTGGCAGTGAGCAGTTTCTCGCCATAGAAGATCGAGTTGGCTCCGGCCAGAAAACAGAGCGCCTGCATCTCCTCAGACATCGCTTCACGACCTGCAGACAGGCGAACATGTGAACCTGGCATGGTGATGCGGGCAACAGCGATGGTGCGGATGAACTCAAACCTGTCCAGATCGTCCAGGTTTTCCATCGGTGTACCCTCGATCTTGATCAGCATGTTGATCGGAACCGATTCCGGGTGCGGGTTCATGCGGGCAAGCTGGACGACAAGGCCTGCACGATGACGGCGTGTTTCTCCCATGCCGACAATACCGCCGCAGCAAATGCTCATGCCGTTGGCGCGTACATGCTTCAGTGTATCCAGCCGATCCTCATAACTGCGGGTGGAGATGATCTCTCTGTAGTATTCAGGATCGGTATCGAGATTGTGGTTATAATAGTCCAGCCCGGCCTCTTTCAGTCTGGCCGCCTGCTCTTCGGTCAACATGCCGAGCGTAGCACAGGTCTCCATGCCCATATCCCTTACCTCGCTGATCATCTCACAAACAATCTCAAAGGCCCTGCCTTTCGGCTCGCGCCACGCCGCACCCATGCAGAAGCGCGTGGCTCCCTTCTCCCTGGCAGCTCTTGCGTTGGCCAAAACCTCCTCCTTGGCCATCAATAACTCTTTTTCCAGGCCGGTATCATAGCGGGAACTTTGCGGACAGTACTTGCAATCCTCAGGACAACCGCCGGTCTTGATGGAGAGCAGTGTGGATAGCTGAATCTCATTGGCATCAAAATGCGCCCGGTGCACCTGTTGGGCACGGAATATCAGATCATTGAACGGCAGTTCAAACAGCTCTTCAATTTCATCAATACTCCAGTCATGGCGCATGGCTTACTCCTCTCCACTCAAGTGGCTGGTTAACTTATCGGTGACGTATGGTAAACGGATCTGCCCGATCGGGCAAAAAGCAGTGCCTAAGGAAGTGCGGATTTATTCCACACTTCCCTAATCAGCAGGCTGATACTTCAAACGGCTGAGATGTTTGCGAATCATCAGGATGCTGTTCAGGCTCATGGATAGGGAGCTTATGCCCATATTGAGAAAGGTTTGTGTCCATTCCGGATCAGCGGCCAGCTCGCCACAGACCGATACAGGGATGCCCTTCTGTCTGGCCGCTTCAACAGTCATTCGGATAAGCTGATAAATGGCCGGATGTGCCGGTTTATAGATTTTCCCGACATCTTCATCTCCGCGGTCGGCAGCCAGTGTGTACTGGATCAGGTCATTGGTGCCGATGGAGAAGAAATCAGAAACTTCAGCCAACTCTCGGGCAATCATGGCAGCCGCAGGCACTTCAATCATGACACCCACCGGAATATCGGTTGTCATACCAAGCTCCTGTTTGCAACGTTGAATCATGTCGTGCACCTGCTCGACCTCTTCCACCGTTGAGACCATGGGCACCAGAATGTTGACAGCCCCTTCATCCGCAGCCTTGATCAGTGCGGTGATCTGCAGCTTCAGCAACCCCGGCAAATGTAGAAGCAGACGAATACCGCGCAGGCCCATAGCAGGGTTTTCACCCCCATAATGGTAGCCGGAGAGCTGGCGGAACAGCGATGGCTTGTCACCGCCAATATCAAGCAGGCGAAACGTGACAGGCTTGTTTTTCATACCGCGTACCACATGCGAATAATGCCGGTACAGCTCCACCTCGTCCGGCATGCTTTTACTCTGCAAAAAGGCAAACTCTGTCCGGAAAAGCCCTATACCCTCCGCGCCGACCTGATGAGCCTGGGCCAGTTCCTCTTCAAACTCAAGATTGGCCATGATGGGCAGGGCATGTTTGTCTCTGCTCAGAGAAGGCCTGTTGGCATAGATGCCAAGATCATCGCGGATCATCTTGAGTGCAGCCATAAAATTGTGGTAATGGTCACGATCGGCTTCGGACGGGTTGATAATCCACTTGCCAAGTGCGGCATCCAGAATGATGACGTCACCATCATGGGACTTGTTAAGAATATCCTCCGAGCCGATCAGGGCGGGCATCCCGATACCGCGGGCAACAATAATGGAGTGGGCGTTCATGCCGCCCTGTTCTGCGATGACACCTGCAATACCAAGGCGCCAGAGCGTAACAATATCCTGCGGGCTGAACTCTTTGCCGACCAGTACTTGCGGTTCACTGGTTTTTGGCAGTTCAAACTTGAGAGACTGCCCCATCAGATGACGCAGGATACGTACACCGGCCTGCTCGACATCGCTTCTCTTCCCACGCAGATAGGAGTCTTCAATATCATCGAATACGGCCTCAATGGCATCCAGTTGCCGGCGTAGCGCCCACTCGGCATTGATCTGCTCTGTTTCAATCAGTTGCCGTGATTTATCGACCAGTTCGGGATCCTGCAGCATCATACGGTGCGCTTTCAGAATCATCAGCGGCTCCTGGCTCTTGATGTTCAGCAGATGCTCACGCTCTTCATCCAGCTCTTTCAGGGCATCTGCCAGTGCACTCTCCAGGCGCTGCAACTCAAAAGGAACGTCTGCCTGTTCCAGTTTCCGCTCAGGAATCGGGTATCGACCCGATATCAGCTTCTGAATCCGGCCAATGACAATGCCATCACTCGAAGCAATGGCGTTACCCCGAAATGTCTCCGGCCCCCGCCCAGCCACTACGCCTCCTCTCCAAAGCGATCATTTACAAGCGATTCAATAGCCTCCAGGGCCTCTTCGGCATCGCTGCCCTCGGCCCGCAACAGCAGTTCCGTTCCCTTGCAGGCGGCAAGCATCATGATCCCCATGATACTTTTGCCATTCACCTCAATGCCATCCTTGATCAGTGTAATCTCACTGCTGAACCGGCTTGCGATTGAGACAAGCTTTGCAGAGGCGCGTGCATGTAATCCCAACTTGTTACGGATGTAGATATAGCGTTCAGGCATGAGGCAGATCACTCTCTGCCGGAGTACACCCCGGCTCGCCGTGCTGCATCATGTAATCAGATGCCAGGCACATATACTGCTGGCCGGATGCAACCACATCACGAGCCAGTTCCCGAATATCACGGGTCTGTTGCCTTAGTGACAGAGCCTTGATCAGGGAGGGTAGATTAAAGCCGGACAAAATCTCAATATTGACCTGCTCAATACAGCTTAAAGCCACATTGCACGGTGTGCCGCCAAACATATCAGTGAGAATAAATACGCCATCACCAGTATCGGTTTGCCGGATCAGCTGGCACAGCTGATCATGCAGCAGATCCGGCTTATCCGAATCCTCCACATTCAGCGTTGCAACAAGGGACTGCTTACCGAGCACATGCTCGGCTGCAGCCAGCATTTCAGCGGCAATATGAGCATGCGCGATGAGCACCACGCCGATCATCTGCAACACCTCTGGGTCATGGCCATCACCCTGCTATACCCTGGCACGTGTCAACTCACGGTGTTTCAGCACAGGGCTGGCGATTCCCTGATCGCGAATCCAACCGGCCAGCCGTTCAGCCATATAGACAGAGCGATGCCTGCCGCCGCTACAGCCAATCGCCAGTGTAAAATAGCGTTTTCGTTCCTGTTGCAGACGGGGCCAGATAAAGGCGATCCACTGGCACAGCTTCTCCTCTGTTTCGATAACATCCGCCAGCGAAGCGAAAAAATCCTGAACAGGCTTGTCCTGGCCGGTTAACGGAGCAAATTCCGGGATGTAATGCGGATTGGGCAGAAAACGCATATCCACCACCATATCTGCGGCTGGCGGGAGGCCACGCTGATAACTGAATGAAATGATGGAGAAGAGCATGTCGTGTTCCAAATGCTCCAGTTCACAGTGATTTTTCCAGAAAGACTCAACCAGATCCGCCAGCTCATACGGATTCAGGTTGCTGCTGTTAAGCACAAGATTCGATCGCTCACGGAGTGGCTCAAGCGCCTGGCGTTCGGCATCAATCGTGTTGGAGAGCTCCTTATCGGAACTGAATGGATGTTTGCGGCGCAGGGTTGAGAAGCGGCGCAGCAGCACCTCATCACTGGCATCAATGAATAGCAGTTGCCACTCATTATTCGCCCGCGCCTTTTCCAGTGCCTGATAGAGTTGCTCCGGATTTTCACTGCTGCGAATATCCACACAGACAGCCGCATGCGTATGCTGTTTACGCACACGTTCGGCCCAGTCGGAAAGCATCTCTGCAGGCAGATTATCCGTGCAGAAGAAGCCCATATCCTCCAGCGCATGCAGTGCAGTACTTTTTCCTGCTCCGGAGAGTCCCGAGATCATCAGCAGCATATGATACCTGCGTCAATCATTTGGTGCCGCCCTGCCGGATGCGCTCTTCCAGTGCCTGAGTAAAGGCCTTGCTGCTATCAAGGCCACGCTGTTTCAACAGCTGATTACGCGTTGCCACCTCAACCAGAACGGCAAGGGAGCGGCCGGGGCGAATGGGCAGACGGATTTTGGGCAGTGTGACGCCATTTAGGGTAATGACGTTGTTCTCGCCAAGAATCCGGTCCTCCTCCCTGATCTTTTCCCACGGGATAACCTCGATCACCAGGCGTAACCGTTTGGTATCGGTAATTGCGGCTGCACCATAAAGATCGCGGATATTGAGAATACCCAATCCCCGAATTTCCATATGGTACTTCAATGCTTCCGGACTATGGCCGACCAGCACTTCCGGACCCTGCCGGACAAGTTCAACCATATCATCCGAAATCAGCCGGTGACCACGCTCAATCAATTCAAGGGCAATTTCACTTTTGCCGATACCACTGGCACCTGTCAGCAAAACGCCAATACCGAAAATATCCATATAAACGCCATGCTGAAAAACGCTCGGGGCCAGTCTTTTTGACAAAAAGAGCATCATATCGGTCATGAAGGTGGAAGACTTCAGCTCCGTCACAATCAGCGGTGTATCTGTGCGCGCCGCGGCCTGGACAATGATATCAGGCGGTGTTTCATTGCCAGTGATGACAACACCTGCGAGACGCAGGTCAAAAACGTCATTGACCACACGTTTCTGCTCCTCTTCAGACTTGGTGGCCAGGTAGAGCAGTTCTGTCTGGCCAATGATCTGCAGCCGGTAATCACTCAGGTTTTCCAGAAATCCGGCAAAAGCCAGAGAGGGCTTCTGCATACGCGGATGATCAATATAGCGGTAGAGTCCTTTCTCGCCGGTGATCAGGCGCATGTTCATCGCTTCACCCCGCTCCTTGAGCAGTTCACCGAGAGTGATACGGGGTTGCGGACTCATGGCTGCTACAAACTCTTTTCCACAAAAAGTTCGGATATGGCCTCAGGCGTTTTTGCATGCATGATGGCATCGCGGAAATGCTTCTGTTGCAGCAACCGGGCCAGTTTGGCCAATAGCTCCAGATGGGCACGATCCTCGGTATCAGGCACCAGCAGTAAAATCACGATATGAACAGGCTTGCCATCAATCGCTTCGAATTCGATACCCGCCTGATGTCTGACCAGTGCGATAACCGGCAGATTCAGATCCGGCATACGGCCATGGGGTATGGCTACGCCATGGCCGATGCCGGTACTGCCCAAATGTTCCCGAGTCATAACTACTTCAAGCACCCGATCCGGATCCATGGTCGACAAAGAGTTTGCCAGCTCGGTCAACAGCGCACGTTTACTGCCTGCTGTTGAGTCCGGCAATATCCGCTCTGGCGGGATCAGGGTTGGTGCGTCCATCTGTTTCTCCGGGAGCTTGCTTAAGCGTCTGGCTCAATCCAGCTCAGAGTTCCGTCAGAGCGGCGATAGAGTGCATTCAGCGTATCGGTTTCCTCATTGGTAAAGAAGAATACATTCTGGCTTTCATTCAGTTCCAGTTGCATCACAGCTTCATCCACGCTCATGGGCAGCGCACTGATATGCTCATGATTCAGAATGTCCGGTGCATGGTCTTCAGGCAACTCTTCGGCCTCCTGTGCCAGATCAAGCACACGGTGAGATACCTTAATCTCACGCCCTTTACGCTGCCCATGCTGGCTTTGATGCTTTCTGAGCTTGGAGCGATAGCGCTTGAGCTGCCGGTTCAGTTTGTCCACTACACCGTCAATGGAGGCGTACATATCTTCTGTCTCATGACCACCGTGAATATTGATGCCGTTCGCCTGCATGTTCACTTCACAGCGCTGGCGGAACTTCTCTACCGATAACACCACATGCACATCGACCACATGGTCAAATGAGTGCTTCAGGTGCTGAAGCTTGTCATGGACATAATTTTTAAGTGGATCAGTCAGCTCCACATGACGCCCTGTAATGGATACTTGCATAGTCTACCTCCGCTATTTACCTACAACTTATGGAACCTCTGAATCAGTGCCTCCTGCACAAACTCAGAATGCAAAGCTAAAAGCATGATTTTAGCTTTACTCATAAAACCAGGCGCTTACGCGCATGATTTCGGCAACTCGTCCTTGAGTCGCACAGATATCCTGAAAACTCAGCATATCCGATACCGCGTCCTTGCGATTCCAGCCGGACAGCCCCCGGCAATTATGACCACATTGTGATCAACCTGTCTCATGATATCATATCACAATGCCATTAAACCTTCTCTCTTTTCCGGGCGAGGCGAGCCTTGCCATCCCGTCTGCGCTGGCTGCTCGGCGGCAGGCCAACCTGCTCACGGTATTTCGCCACCGTCCGACGGGCAATCTCAATACCTTCAGCCTGTAGCCGGTCTGCAATGGCCTGATCGGAAATCGGCTTGCCAAGCGGCTCTGACTCAATCAGCGTCTTCACACGCTGCTGCACACGGTAAACAGAAATCGTGCCACCACCGCGGGTCGGCAGACCGGCTGAAAAGAACCTGCGCATCTCAATCAGGCCCAGAGGCGTTTCGGCATATTTGCCATTGGTGACTCGGGAAATGGTGGACTCATGCAGGCCAACCTCCTCCGCCACATCCTGAAGTGTTAATGGTTTCAGGCCCAGAATACCGTGCTCAAGAAAAGCGCGCTGCCGCTTGGCCAGGCACATGCCCACTTTCATCAGCGTTTCACTGCGCTGATCCAGTGCATAGAGCAGCCATTTGGCTTCCTGCATGGCATTCTCCATGAATTCGCTGTCCGAGCCTTTCCATTCATGCCCATCCCATTGATGGTTGATACGAAGTTTCCACCGGCTGGAGCTGGGAATCTCCACTTCAATATCACGGTTGGATCTGCGGAAAATAATTTCCGGACGCACATAAATATTGGTTTCGCCACGCAAGCCATGGCCGGGAAAAGGATCCAGCCTGCGCATACGTGCGCGGGCCTGCTCCAACTCCTCAAATGTGCAGTCCAGCATTCTTACCAGCACATCATTGGGCTCAAACAGTGCATCTGAAAAGTGGAGCAGCATGCGGCGCACCAGCCGGCTGGCGTCATCGCAGTCATTCAACTGTAACAGCAGACACTCGGTAAGATCACGGGCGCCAATGCCCGCAGGCTCCAATTCCTGCACGACAGACTCCAGGACAATGACAACCCGTTCAGGCGTTGTATTCATCAACGATGCGATCTCCTCCGGCGGTGTACGGAAATAGCCGTCATCTTCCAGAGAATCAATAATGACATGGGCAATGGCATGATCCAGCTCGCTCATAGGCTGCTGGTCAACCTGCTCATGCAGGGATTCGCCCAGGCTCTGTTCGTCCTTCCACTGCTGATCCCGGTCCGGCAGGGAATCCCTGCTGGCGGCGCTGTACATCGCTTCCCAGCGATCATCCCCCTGCTCACGCCACTCCTGGTCATCAGTGGCATCGGCAGCCGTATTATCGGCATCAAGTGCTGCCCCTTCGCTCTCCTGCTCCTGCTCAAGCAACGGGTTGGATTCCAGGCACTCCTCCAGATATGCCTCCAGTTCAAGCGAGTTCATGGCCAGAACTTTCAGGCTCTGAGTCAGCTGCGGCGTAAGCGCAAGGCGTTGGCCGAGCTTCTGGGTCAGTCTGGTTTGTACGTGTGCTCCGGCCATTTAGTGAGTTGCACCGTCGGGTAAAAAGTGGATCAGCTTCATGATGCTGCTATCAGAAACAGATTCAAACATCCGTACCGAATTTATATACCAGATTCAGCCTGTTAACAAGTCAGTTTTTGCTGTTTGTAAAAGGAGCAAGCAGTTCGGCCAGCTCACCGGACTCGTTCATTTCGGTTACAATATCGCAGCCGCCAATGAATTCAGCCTTGACATAGAGCTGCGGGATAGTTGGCCAGTCCGAATAAACCTTGATACCTTCGCGCACAGCCGGATCAAGCAGTACATTCACAGCTGTATAGGTGACGCCATGGTGATCAAGGATTGCGGCAACCTTTTGTGAGAAACCACATTGTGGAAACTGGGGAGTGCCTTTCATAAACAGAACGATATCCTGTTCATGAACAAGTCTGTCAATCTGCTTCTGAACTGTGTCGCTCATATCGACTCCTTATTCTGTCCGTGTTTTCAGGGCGAGTGCATGGATGGCTTCACGCATATGTTCACCGAGAGCCGCATAAACCATCTGGTGCTGTGCAATACGGGATTTGCCGGCGAAGCTCGGTGAAACAACCTCCATCTCAAAATGGTCGTCGCCAGAGAATAGTTTCACCTCAACCTTTGCATCCGGGATATGGGCAAGCACAAGCCTGCGCAGATGGTCGGGATTGATGTCGTTTGCCATAATATACTTCCCGTATTGCCAAAAATGGTGGGCCCACCAGGACTCGAACCTGGAACCAACCGGTTATGAGCCGGTAGCGCTAACCAATTGCGCCATGGGCCCGGGGCTGCGCACCATACTGCGATACCTTTTGCGAGGCAAACCTATCTAACATAGGGTGTGCCAACTTAAAAAGAGATAGTGATAACAAAACATATGAAATTCAAAGAACTTAACCTTGCCGAACCGCTGAAGCGCGCCATTGATGAGATCGGCTATACCGAGCTGACGCCTGTGCAGGAGACAGCACTGCCATTGACACTGGCAGGTCGCGATGTGGCCGGACAGGGCCGCACCGGCACCGGCAAGACCGCCACATTTCTGATCACGGTGCTTAACAAACTGATCACCGAATCGCCCAAAAAGGGGCGTAAAAAGCATCATCCGCGCGCCCTGATCATTGCCCCGACCCGGGAGCTTGTGGTGCAGATTTCCGATGATGCAAAAAAACTTGCCAAGCATACCGGCCTGAAACTGCACACGGTGTTTGGTGGCGTAGACTATGAGAAACAGCGTAAGGCCTTTGATGAAGGGGTCGATATCCTGATTGGCACGCCGGGGCGTCTGATCGATTATCTGAAGAAACGGTGCTACTCCCTTCGCCTCTGTGAAGTGCTGGTGCTTGATGAAGCGGATCGCATGTTTGATCTGGGCTTTATCAAGGATATCCGTTTTATGTTGCGCCGCCTGCCCAAGTACAATGAACGTCAGTCGCTGATGTTTTCCGCCACACTCTCCCACCGTGTGCTGGAACTCGCCTATGAGCATATGAATGACCCGAAAAAGCTGCGTGCTGAAGAGGGAAGCCTGACGGCCGACGGTATCGAGGAATCGATGTATCACACGAGCATGGAGGAGAAGTTCCCGCTGCTTATACATCTGCTGCGTAAACAGAATGTGGAGCGCGGCATGATCTTCGTCAATCAGAAACGCACCGGGGAACGGGTAGCCCGAGACCTGGCCCGTTACGGCTTTGCAGTCGGCATTCTCTCCGGCGATGTGCGCCAGAAGAAGCGAATGCGGATTCTGAATGATTTCAGTGCCGGCAAACTGCATCTGCTTGTCGCCACCGATGTCGCCAGCCGTGGCTTGCACATTGATGGCGTCACCCATGTGTTTAATTATGACCTCCCGGATGAAGCCGAAAATTATGTACACCGGATTGGCCGTACCGCCCGTGCCGGCGCCAAAGGAACGGCTGTCTCATTTGCCTGCGAACACTTCTGCTTTGGTGTGCCGGATATTGAGGCCTATATCAAACGCTCCATTCCATTAAAGCATATCGAGCACGAATGGCTTGAGATCGGGGAACCAGTGAAGCCTGATGCGGTCGCAGAGGGGATGGGCAGAGAGGACCGGGAGCAGCCGCGCCCGAATAGCGGCAAAAGCAAGTCAGGGCGTGCGGGCGGCAATAACCGGAACCGTCGCAGGCACTCATCCAGGCCGGGATAGTTGTAGAACGAAACAGCCATGCTAATACCCTCCGTGCATGGATATGCGGCGGGCAAGTCAGGCAAAAGGCAGAAGTCTGTTTAGGATCAATTGAAGATCAATTAATCCAGCGTTCTTAAAGCAAAGGAGAGCGCTTCCCCCGGCTCATCACCAAGGCAAAAAACGGTGTGCCATACGCAGTTCTCAAGATCGCGCTGGGGCATCAGCAGTAGATCGCCGGACTTCAGCATATAGCCGTAACCTCTATCAAAGAGGTGGCGGATAAACTCGGGACAACGATCCATCAACGCTTCGGAAAGCTCATGATCAAACTGATCCATATGGTCTGAGAGTACGGCGCGATCTTCGGCCAGTTTGCGCAGGGTCTTCCGGGCATCCATGTCGGGAAGCACCTTGCCAAGCGCGGCCTCTGATTCGGGGCGGGCGAGAAAATTCCGGATTTCATCAATCAGGACAGGCTTGGCAAGCGCCAGCCAGCCGGTTGAGCCGCTCATCTGTGCAAAGACAATCCCAAGATGACCGCGTTCCACATCATGGTGCATCTGGGCGCCGCCATTGGGGGCATTAAAATAGATGATACGTTCGGTATAGGCCGGTTTGGCATCAAGCATCGCAGTCAGCAAACGGTTCAGCTCCCGATGTTCGGTAATGGCTGCAGATTCGGGAAAGACTGCTTCGGTGATTTCCGAGGCGAGTATCTGACGTTCAGGATCGGCAGCCACATCTTCATACCCCTCCATGCCGAAAGAGAAACGGAAGCGCATCGATGCATCATCATCATGGAAGGAGAGCCACGATGCCTTACACCACAGATCTTCTGCAACCACCTTGCCATCTTTTTCAGCATCAAAAAAGAGCTTCTCGATACACTGCTCGTCATGCTCCTCAAATACGGCAGCAACCAGCGGAAACTTTGGCCGCAGACGTTCAGCGTAAGGCATTCCTGAAAGTTGAACAGATAGCTCCTCTCCATTCAGGGTATTCTCCATCAGCCGGTGAGCCTGCCGAATATCGGCCTCATGATCTGACAGGGCATCTTTGAGGATGCCCGGCAGCATGATCGCCTCGTCACGATGCCATTTTGTTTTCACGGTTTCCGAATCCGGCATAGCCGGCCGTGCAGTTTCAGAAATCCAGCCAAGATCAAAGCCGCGACGAGTCAACTCCTTACGGTTTAAATCATGATCCTGACTGCCAAACCATTGAATCATCCCTGCCGTTCCTTTCTCCTGGAGTATAAAGTAAAAAAGCGCTTATCAGCCGGATTTACGCAATTTCAAGGCTTTGAATATATCCTCGGCATGGAAGGATGAGCGCACCAGAGGCCCTGATGCCACCATGCCAAAGCCCTTCTTCTCGGCAATATATTTAAGCTCTTCAAACTCTTCAGGTGTCCAGTACTTCATCACCGGATGATGTTTCACACTTGGGCGCAGATACTGGCCAATGGTGAGAATATCGATGCCTGCCTCACGCATATCGTCGAGCACCTGCAGCACCTCATCGCGCTCCTCACCCAAGCCCACCATAATGCCGGACTTGGTGACTACATTCGGATCCAGTTCCTTGGCGCGTTGCAGCAGCCTGAGCGAGGTGAAATAGCGTGCGCCGGGGCGAACCGAGCGGTAGAGGCGCGGCACCGTTTCAAGATTATGGTTGAAGATATCCGGCTTTGCCTCGATGACAGTGTTAAGGCAAGTGGCCGCTTTGCGCTGGAAATCGGGTGTCAGCACTTCGATGGTCACATCCGGTGTGCGCTCCTTGATGGCGCGAATGGTGGCTGCATAGTGGGCGGCACCGCCATCGGTCAAATCATCGCGATCCACACTGGTAATGACGGCATGTTTCAGTCCCATCGCCTCCACAGCATCGGCGGTATGTCTCGGTTCATTTTCATCCAGCGGATCGGGGCGACCAGTCTCGACATCACAAAATGCACAGGTGCGCGTGCAGACCCGGCCAAGAATCATGAAGGTGGCTGAACCATGCTTCCAGCACTCGCCAATATTGGGGCAGCTCGCCTCCTCACAGACGGTGTTCAGCTTTTTGTCGCGCATCAGCTTGACCAGCTGGCGGTACTCGGGCGATGTCGGCGCCTTCACCTTCAGCCATGATGGCTTGCCTGCCATTGGCTGTTCTTCACCTGTGCTGCCCGGGGCGACCTGGATGGAGATCACTTTTCTGCTCATGCGGCGAAGTTTACTGATAAGATGGTTCCAGCGCACGAAGCAATCCACGAGGAATAAAATTTCATCCCGTTTGCAGGTGTGTTGAGCCACCTGGCACAAAGTGGCGCCGGAATAATATCCCTGTTTTACATATATGTCCGTTTTGGAACGAATTATACCATGCCTGCGGACACACCTTGAAGCAGGAGAGGGTCTGCTGCAGGTTAAAATAGTCTAGAATAGGCGTATGGATGAATCACTGATGATCATATTTTATGTTGTTTACGCCATTGCAGCCCTGTTGCTGTTATGGGTGGTGATCCAGGGCGTGATGAAGGGTCATGACATCAAGCGAATCGGTAAGGATTTAATCAGGCCGGTGAGCATGGTGATCGGTTCGCTTGTTTTATGGTATGTCTATATTTCGCTGTCAGGCATGCTGAAAGAGATATTTCAGTTCTAGCTACTGACATCCGCCTCTGCACCTTCCGGGTACATCTCTTTACCTTCATAGAGGCGAACCCAGCCTTTAATGATGCGATAGATGACCCAGACCGTATTGGCAAACAGGATACCGAAACCTACGACAAAAACGATTGTCAGATAACCCAGCAAAGTCCATAAAAGGCCAAACCAGAAGGTGCGGATTTGCCAATAGAAGTGCGTGCCGATCCATGTGCCGGCCACTTCATCCCGGCGGATATAATTCAGGATGATGGCGGCGATAAAGGCAATACCTGTAAACAGGCCCAGTGCCTGAAGCGCATAAACAATGGTTGCCAGATTTTTGTGGCCATTGCTGGCGTGCGGTAGCGGCTCGTTCATTACTTCTCCAGAGCGTAAGCGTATATTACTTTACCCTGGCTTTAAATAAGAGCCCCAAACAAAAAAGGGCAGCTCGTAAGAGCCACCCTTTGTTGTACAACGCTATGTTGCCGTATGATGTAATTCCAGCCATGCATGGCCGGTAAATCAGCAGTGCATATGCACGACTGATTCCTTACATCATGCCGCCCATGCCGCCCATGTCGCCACCGCCGGCCGCAGCGGGTGCTTCCGGCTTCGGAAGCTCGGCAACCATCGCTTCAGTGGTGATCAGAAGACCTGCAATGGATGCAGCATGCTGCAATGCAGAGCGTGTTACCTTGGTCGGGTCAATGACACCCATCTTCACCAGGTCGCCATACTCTTCAGTATGTGCGTTGAAGCCATAGTGGCCCTCGTTGTTTGCAACCTCATTGACCACAACAGAGGCTTCGCCGCCGCCGTTGGATACGATCTGGCGCAGAGGCTCTTCAACCGCACGCTTTACAATGTTCACGCCGGTATCCTGATCGTGGTTGTCACCACTTACGTTTTCAAGTGCAGTACGTGCACGGATCAGCGCAACACCGCCGCCGGCAACAATGCCCTCCTCAACCGCAGCACGGGTTGCGTGCAGGGCATCTTCCACACGGTCCTTCTTCTCTTTCATGGCTACTTCAGTTGCAGCGCCGACCTTAATCACAGCAACACCGCCAGCCAGTTTGGCTACGCGCTCCTGCAATTTTTCCTTATCGTAGTCGGAAGTGGAGTCTTCGATCTGCTTGCGGATCAGGTTCACGCGTGCTTCGATATCCTCCTTCGCACCGGAGCCATCCACAATGGTGGTGGTATCCTTGCTGATACGTACAGAGCCGGCAACACCCAGGTCTTCAAGGGTGACATTTTCCAGCTTCAAGCCGAGATCTTCAGAGATCACCTTACCGTTGGTCAGAATCGCCATATCTTCCAGCATCGCCTTGCGACGGTCACCGAAGCCGGGCGCCTTGACAGCAGCAACAGTCATAACGCCGCGCATCTTGTTAACCACCAGTGTTGCCAGCGCCTCGCCTTCAATGTCTTCGGCAATAATCAGCAGAGGCTTGCCGGAACGTGCCACCGCTTCCAGTACAGGCAGCAGGTCGCGCATGTTGGAGATCTTCTTCTCAAACAGCAGAATATATGGATCCTGCAGTTCGCACTCCATACGGTCGGCGTTGGTGACGAAGTATGGAGAGAGGTAACCGCGGTCAAACTGCATGCCTTCAACCACATCCAGTTCTGTTTGAAGGCCTTTCGCCTCTTCCACAGTGATTACACCCTCCTTGCCGACCTTGTCCATGGCCTCAGCAATGATCTGGCCGATTTCAGTATCGCCGTTGGCAGAAATGGTGCCCACCTGAGCAATCTCGTCCCGGTTTTTCACCTCGTTAGAGAGTTTTGCCAGCTCTTTAACAACAATATCGACCGCCTTGTCGATACCGCGCTTCAGATCCATCGGGTTCATACCGGCAGCAACAGCCTTCACACCCTCTTTGGCAATCGACTGGGCCAGTACGGTTGCCGTGGTGGTGCCGTCACCTGCGATATCCGCAGTTTTGGAAGCCACCTCCTTGACCATCTGTGCGCCCATGTTCTCGAACTTGTCTTCCAGCTCGATCTCCTTGGCAACAGAGACACCATCCTTGGTGATGGTGGGTGCGCCCCAGGATTTGTCGAGAACCACATTACGGCCTTTCGGACCCAATGTTACTTTTACAGCGTCAGCAAGCTTGTTGACGCCGGTCATCATCTTGGCGCGTGCGTCTTCGCCGAATTGAATGTCTTTAGCCATTCTTATTTCTCCTTAGAAATATCTTTTAAACTTTCCGGATTCGCCACCCCATGCGTGGGGCAAATCTCCGTAGCGTGAGGAAGTGGGAACTGCGTTTTCCACTTCCGTCCAGGCAAATGTTCAGGATGAACGTTTGCGTATCACTCAATAACGCCGAGGATGTCATCCTCGCGCATCATCAAAAATGCTTCGCCGTCGAGCTTGATCTCGGTACCGGCATAAGTGGAGAAGATCACGGTATCCCCCTCTTTTACGTCCAACGGGCGAACATCACCGTTCTCCAGGCTTTTGCCTTTGCCGACTGCGATTACCTTGCCCTGAATAGGCTTCTCTTTTGCTGAATCCGGGATGATGATGCCACCCGCAGATTTCTCTTCTTCGTCCAGACGGCGGACGATTACACGATCATGTAAAGGACGAACCTTTGTTGCCATCGTTGTTTCTCCTTCAAATTCAAGTCTTGAAACTGTTATATAGGAACCGGCGGATGCCGATTCAACCCCCTTAAGAGAGTTTTTGTTTACAAGAAGTTTTTAGCACTCTCGAAAAGGGAGTGCTAATAGTGGGAAGGAAGCGGCCAGTGTCAACTGCTGTTTCATCTGGCTGCAAGATATCCTTCCCAATTCACGGGCTGCTGTCTGTGGCCTCTCCCCTGTCCGCTTGTAATTGGGGCAAGGCGCTTAAACATGCCAAAAGGAGATTGAAAGCACGGCTGGAGACACCATTGTCAGGTGTGTCGTTTAAAAAGAGGACACCTCTGGATGGTAATGATATCCAGACTAGCATCAAAGCATCTGCCTGTTCCATTGCTCAAGCTTGCGGCGCATACGCTCTACATGGCTGCCCTCCCGGTAAAGCTTGGCACACGCCGGGCAATGATGGCAGGGAATATGCTCATCCATAATATAGCCGGGCATCAGCTCGGCATATACACCGGAACCGGACTCCAGTTTCCGGTTGCAGAGCAGACAGCGGGAGAAGGGTTCGCTTTTCACGAATGGCACAATCCAGCAGCACGCGGTCATCGGCACCGGGTGCGGCGATCAGCGTATCACAGCCGGCGATTCGCAACCATTTGCCAAGCCGAACCAGCATCTCATCACATAGAAATTTCCGGCTCACACACCCCCTGAGACAGCCCGATAGAAAGCGGACCGGCTACGCTTGCCCCTCGCCTCCTGTGACTTTTAAGCCTATGCCATCGGTACAAACTCTGATGGATCCTGGTTGGCCATATGTTCGTAGGTCGCCCAGCGCAGATCGACTGCCTCCTGTGCCAGCTGCATCAGACGCTCGGCTTCCTCCGGATGGTTCTTCTGCAGCAGTTTGTAACGCATCTCTGTGTAGGCATAGTCCCTCACCTTCATGGTTGGCCTCGGTGAGTCGAGAACGAAGGGGCGCTTGCCGGCCTTGCGCAGCATCGGGTTATAGCGAATCAATGGCCAGTAGCCGGATGCCACCGCCATATTCTGCTGATGCAGCCCCCGCGTCATGTCAATGCCGTGGGCGATACAGTGGCTGTAGGCAAGAATAATCGACGGGCCGGGATAATCCTCCGCCTCGCGCATCGCCAGCAGCGTCTGCTGCGGATTGGCCCCCATGGCAACACGGGCCACATAGACATTACCGTAGGAGATTGCCTGCAGTGCCAGGTCTTTCTTGCCGACCGGCTTGCCGGCGGAGGCAAATTTCGCCATCGCACCGATCGGCGTGGATTTGGATGCCTGGCCACCGGTATTGGAATAGACTTCGGTATCAAGTACCAGCACATTGATATTACGGCCACTGGCCAGCGCATGATCGAGTCCTGAGGAACCAATATCATAGGCCCAGCCGTCGCCGCCAATCAGCCAGACACTGCGGCGCACCAGGTGATTGACGACAGTGAGCAGGTTTTTGGCGCGCGGATCATCCATGCCTTCCAGCATCAGTTTCAGCTTCTCCACTCGCTGGCGCTGTCTGGTGATTTCCGATCCTATGCTCTGGTCGGCATGGATCAGCTCATCGACGAAGTAATCGTCGAGCTTGTCGCGCAGCGATTCAAGCGCCTGCTTGGCCATATGGGTATGATGATCGGCGGCGATACGCATGCCCAACCCGAATTCGGCATTATCCTCGAACAGCGAGTTGGACCAGGCTGGCCCCCGGCCATCCTTGTTCACCGTCCATGGCGTAGCTGGCAGGTTGCCGCCATAAATTGAGGAGCAGCCGGTGGCGTTGGCCACCAGCAGACGCGGTCCGAACAGCTGGGTCAGCAGACGCACATAAGGCGTTTCGCCACAGCCGGCGCAAGCGCCGGAGAACTCGAACAGCGGCTCAAGGAACTGGGTACCGCGTACCGATGAGTAATCAATTGTGGCGCGATCATTGATGGGCAGACTTTCGAAGAACTCAATATCCTTGCGGCCCTGCTCCATCAGCGGCGCCTTCGATGTCATGTTGATCGCCTTGCGTGTACCGGTTGCATCATCGAGATCAAATGCCGGACATGCATTCACGCACATTTCACAACCGGTACAATCCTCCTGATAGATCTCCAGCGTGTAGCGGGTCTCCGGGAAGCCGCGAGCGGAAACCGGTGCGGACGGGAACCCTTCCGGTGCATTTTCCAGATGCCCCTCATGGTAGAACTTGGCGCGGATCACGCTGTGCGGACAGACAAATGAGCAATTGCCGCACTGGATACAGAGATCAGGCTCCCATTTCGGCACGAAGTCGGAGATATTGCGCTTCTCCCATTGCGCCGTGCCGGAAGGGTAGGTGCCATCCACCGGGAGCTTGGAAACCGGCAGCTCATCGCCCTTGCCGGCCAGCATCGGAGCCGTGACCTCCTGCACAAATTGTGGCGCGCGAACAGGCACCATCAGATCCATCTCGCGATGGCTGGTTACCGAAGCCGGAACCTCTACTTTGTGCAGATGATCCAGCGCCGCATCCACCGCCCTGAAATTCTGCTCAACCACATCCATGCCTTTGCGGGCATAGGTTTTCTCAATCGCCTTTTTAATCCGGGCAATCGCTTCATCGCGCGGCAACACGCCGGAAAGCGCAAAGAAGCAGGTCTGCATGATGGTGTTGATGCGCCGCCCCATACCGGCATTGCGTGCCACACTGGAGGCATCGATCACATAAAAATCGATATTTTTGTCGATAATCTCCTGCTGTACAGGCTTCGGCAGTTCATCCCACACCCGGTCGGCCGGTGTCGGGCTATTGAGCAGAAACACACTGTTTTGCGCCGCCTTGTCAAGCATCTCGACCTGGGTGATGAATGTGGCCTTATGGCAGGCGATAAAGTTGGCCGAATCGACCAGATAGGGGGCACGAATCGGGTCGGGACCGAAACGCAGATGCGATACCGTCTGTGAGCCGGCCTTTTTGGAGTCGTAAACAAAATAGCCCTGACAATGCAGTTCGGTATTTTCGCCGATAATCTTGATGCTGTTTTTGTTGGCAGACACCGTGCCATCGGAACCGAGTCCGAAAAAGAGGGCCCGGGTCACATTGTCCGGTTCGATATTGAAGCTGTGGTCGACATCGAGGCTGGTGTGACTGACATCGTCATGAATGCCGACAGTGAAATTGTTTTTCGGGTTCTCCTTGGCCAGTTCATCGAAAACAGCCTTGGCCATAGCCGGAGTAAACTCTTTCGAGGAGAGTCCATAGCGGCCGCCAATCACTCGCGGCAATCCGGCCAGTTCACCCAGCATCACCGATTCGGAGAGCGATGCCATGACATCCTGATAGAGTGGTTCACCTCGTGCACCAGGCTCCTTGGTACGATCAAGTACGGCAATGGACTTCACACTCTCCGGCAGGGCTGCCAGCAGATGTTCACGGCTGAACGGACGGAACAGGCGTACTGTAATCACACCCAGTTTCGCTCCCTTTGCGTTGAGCACCTTGATGGTCTCTTCAATGGTCTGGGCGCCGGAGCCCATAACGATAATCACCCGCTCGGCATCCTCGGCGCCGAAGTAGTCAAACAGGTGGTAGTGGCGACCGGTCAGTTCGGCAAACCGGTCCATCGTATCCTGCACGATACCCGGCACCGCATCATAAAACCGGTTGGCGCTTTCACGCCCCTGGAAATAGACATCCGGATTCTGGGCCGTGCCGCGGATAAACGGATTGTCCGGATTCAGGGCACGACGGCGGTGCTCATAAACCAGTTCATCATCGATCATGGCCCGTATCTGATCATCGGAGATCAGGGTAACCTTGTTAATCTCGTGCGACGTGCGGAAGCCGTCGAAAAAATTCATGAACGGCACTCGCGCGCGCAATGTGGCGGCATGGGCGATCAGCGCCGTATCGTGCGCCTCCTGCACCGATGCCGAGGAGAGCATGGCAAAGCCGGTCGTGCGTGCAGCCATCACATCCTGATGATCGCCAAAGATAGAGAGAGCCTGCGTGGCCAGCGACCGGGCTGCCACATGAAATACTGTCGAAGTCAGTTCACCGGCAATCTTGTACATGTTGGGAATCATCAACAACAGGCCCTGCGAAGCGGTAAAGGTAGTGGTCAGCGCACCGGTTTGCAGTGCACCGTGCGCGGTACCGGCAGCTCCGCCCTCCGACTGCATCTCAATTACATCGGGCACCTGCCCCCAGATGTTCTCCCTGCCCTGTGCCGACCACTGATCGCATAGTTCGGCCATATCGGAGGAGGGCGTGATCGGATAGATCGAGCATATTTCACTGACCCGATAGGCAATATGAGCGACACCTGTGCCGCCATCGAAGGTAATTTGTTTGTCGTTCTTGTCCGTCATTTCGACTGTCCTTTATTCTGCCGCTGCGGAGGCAGCATCTTCCTTGACCATTTCAATAGCATGACACGGGCACTGCTCAAAACAGGCGGCGCAACCGGTGCATTTGTCATAGTCGTACATATAACGCTTGCCTTTGCCCAGTTTGATAATGGCATCTTCCGGGCAGGCGCCGTAACAGCCGTCACATTCGAAACAGTTGCCGCAGGAGAGGCAGCGTTTGGCCTCGAACAGCGCCTCCTGCTCGCTATAGCCCTGCAGAATCTCCTCGAAACCACCGAGGCGATCCTCAGGTGGCAGTTCGCCCTGCGCCCGTTTTGGCGCTTCAGTACTGTACCAGAGCTGCAACTTGTCATGCTCGACAATCGGGTGCTTTGGTGCAGGTTCGTATGTTTCACCACGTAGCCATGCATCGATATGGCGAGCCGCTTTCTTGCCGTGGCCTGTGGCAATGGTCACCGAACGTTCGCTCGGCACCATATCGCCGCCGGCAAAGATGCCATCCGCACCGGTCATCATGTTCGCACCGACAATGACCGTCCCGTCCGGATTGAACTCAATGCCTGCCACCTGTTTGAGGAAGCCTGTATCGGTGTCCTGGCCGACTGCCATGATCAGTGCATCGGCCTCCAGCGTCTCCGTCTTGCCGGTTGGCTGCGGACGGCCGTTTTCATCCAGTTCCATGACCTCAACAGTCATTGTGGTGTTGTCGATCTCCTTGATGGTGCGCAGCCAGTTGATCTTCACGCCCTCTTCAATCGCTTCATCGGCTTCGAAATCGTGGGCCGGCATATTGTCACGGTCGCGGCGGTAGATGATGACTGCTTCCTCAGCACCCAGCCGCCTGGCCGTACGCGCTGCATCCATAGCTGTGTTGCCGCCGCCATAGATGGCAACGCGACGACCAAGCTGCAGCTCTTCACCATTTTCCACACTCTTCAGGAAGCTGACCGCATCGAGCATCTTACGCGCATCACGGCTCGGAATATCGATATTTTTGCTCAGGTGCGCACCCACGGCAATAAATACAGCATTAAAACCGCCCTCTTCCTTCTCCCGCATAACATCTTCGACACGGTGGTTGAGCGTAATCTTCGCGCCCATATCGATAACCCGCTGGATTTCGGCATTGAGCTCCTTGCGCGGCATGCGGTATGCGGGAATGCCGAAATGGATCATGCCTCCCGCCACCGGGCCGGCTTCACGAATCTCCACCTCATGGCCGAGGCGGATCAGGTGATAGGCAGCAGAGAGGCCGCTGGGGCCGGCGCCAATGATCAGCACTCTCTTGCCATCCGGACGCGGTGTAAACTCGGGTTTCCACCCCTTCTCCATCGCCAGATCACCCAGGAAGCGTTCAACGGCGTGAATACCGACCTCCTGATCTGTGTAGGCACGATTGCAGGCGGTTTCACACGGGTGGTAGCAGACACGTCCATGAATGGCCGGGAATGGATTGTTCTCCACCAGCTTCTGCCATGCGGCCTCATATTCACCGGCCTGGGCCAGCGCCAGCCACGCCTGAACATCTTCACCTGCCGGGCATGCATGGTTGCAGGGGGGGAGGAAATCCATGTAAACCGGCTTACGCAAACGATGTGCACCTGTACCGGTATCATGTTTGGTCAGGTCCAGATTGGCTGTCATGTCTTTCATCTTCATGCTGTTATTCTCGCTTTCAAGTTTCATTTATCAGCCTTTTTAAAATGTGTCGTCAGTTTATGACTGCTGCGTTGAGCTTATCTGCCCTTGTAAATCGATTCAATCCCATTTCTACGATCTGGTTGCTGTGGCCTGCATCAGCCCCCGGCCAGTTTGGCCCTGTAACCCTCTTTCTCCAGCAGCAGTATCAGTTTTTCCCGATGATCTCCCTGAATCTCGATGCTTGCGCCCTTCAGGGCTCCGCCTGTACCGAGCTGGCCCTTCAGCTTTTTCAGCAGTGCCTTCAGACCCTTTTCATCCAGAGGGAGACCGTCAATTACACAGACATTCTTGCCGCCGCGCCCTTTTGATTCGCGCCGGATACGGACACCCTGCTTTGCAGGCTTTACTATATTGGCTGAAGAGGCGTGTAAACGCCTGCCTTTGCTCTCTTTTTTCTTGCCTGACGGCTTCCCCATAGGCTTGGCCATCTGGCCATGTTCTGTGGAGTAGACTATCCGATCATCCCGACCCATTGCGTTGCTCCAAGGGTAATTTCATCATCAACCGCTATAGTATGAGACAGAGCCTTTCGGGCCGCAATCATTGCATGAATCGCCCTTTCCGTTTTTAGGGAGGAAACGTTGAAAAATAAGGGTTTATCCGAATACTAAATGATGCCTGTAAATGATACCCGTACTCACCGTTTGGTTGCTGCACAGAGGCAACTCCGGCATGATTCGCCTTCGCTAAATCTCTGGGGGTCTCATGACTGGCAAGAAGAAACAGGAAAATGCAGCAGGCATTACACACGAAGGACGTTTTTACAGTGCCGAGCGCCTGCATGCAATGCATGACATGATGTTATTCATTCGCCGGTTTGAGGAGAAGGCCGGGCAGATGTACGGCCTGAAGAAAATTGGCGGATTCTGTCATCTGTGCAATGGTCAGGAAGCAGTCTGTGTCGGCATGGAAGAGGCCGCAGAGCCAACAGATTATATGATGACCAGTTACCGCGATCATGGCCATATTCTGGCACGTGGCGCTGATGCGACAGCAGTAATGGCGGAGCTTCTTGGGCGTGCCGGTGGTGTTGTCGGTGGCAAGGGCGGCTCCATGCACATGTTTGATGTCGAAAAAAACTTTGCCGGTGGTAACGGCATTGTTGGTGAGCAGGTCCCGATTGGCATCGGTTTCGGTTTTGCCAGCCAATACCGTGACGACAAACGTGTATCCATCACCATCATGGGTGATGGCGGCGTGAATCAGGGAGCGGTATACGAATCTTTCAATATGGCGGCCTTATGGAAGCTGCCGGTGGTGTTTGTCATTGAAAACAACCAGTACGCAATGGGAACTTCATTAAGCCGGGCCTCGGCAGAGACACACCTCTTTAAACGCGGCATCTCATTCAAGGTGCCGGGTATGCAGGTGGATGGCATGGATGTTCTGGAAGTGGAACGAAAAATGTCCGAGGCGCTTGCACATGCACGTTCCGGCGAAGGCCCGATTATTGTTGAAATGATGACCTACCGTTATCGCGGACACTCGATGTCTGATCCGGCCACCTACCGCACCCGCGATGAAGTGGATGAGTGGCGGACAGGGCGGGATCCGATTGCAAATCTGCAGAACCGTATGATTGAGGCCGCTCTTGCGACAGAGGATGACTTCAAACAGAA
>CAZLJF010000022.1:0-30285 GCA_964559845.1 uncultured Zetaproteobacteria bacterium
TGCACCTTTCGTATTACCGCGGCTGCTGGCACGAAATTAGCCGGTGCTTCTTCTGATGGTACCGTCAAGTCAGAGAGGTATTAGCCCTCATCCCTTCTTCCCATCTGAAAGCGGTTTACAACCCTAAGGCCTTCTTCCCGCACGCGGCGTCGCTGCATCAGGCTTGCGCCCATTGTGCAATATTCCCCACTGCTGCCTCCCGTAGGAGTCTGGACCGTGTCTCAGTTCCAGTGTGGCTGATCATCCTCTCAAACCAGCTACTGATCATCGCCTTGGTAAGCCATTACCTTACCAACTAGCTAATCAGACGCGGGCCCATCTATCAGCGCGAGGTCCGAAGATCCCCCGCTTTCCTCCGTAGAGCGTATGCGGTATTAGCTACCGTTTCCGGTAGTTGTCCCCCACTAATAGGCAGATACCCACGCGTTACTCACCCGTGCGCCACTCGTCAGCGGACCGAAGTCCCTGTTACCGTTCGACTTGCATGTGTTAAGCACGCCGCCAGCGTTCGTTCTGAGCCAGGATCAAACTCTCCGAAGAAAGTTGTATTATTTAATAAATGATCCCAACTTGATCACATAGATCTTCTCAAATTGAATAAACGTTTGCGTTCATTGCTGAACTGTTTACGCAATCAGAGCCGATCCGATCAAAGATGGAAGAGACCCGATGCGTCCACAGTTCAAATAAAAACTACTACTTGTAAAGAACAAATCCGCTGCCACTCAAGCTAGAGCCTTCTGGCTGCGGGCGGCGAATCATATGCTCGCCGTTTGATGTGTCAACCCCTAATTCAAACCTTCCTTCGCACTCTGTTTTCAGCGCCTCCCGGCGCAACTTCTTCCTGCGAAGGGCGGCGAACATTACCGCCGGATTCCGGTGCGTCAACACCTTTATGATAAACTCTTTTTTAACCCCTGACAGAAAGGTTGAGAAACTTGCGTTTTCCGAGCTTGATCAGGTACGGCCCGCCCGGTTTTAGCCGGTGATCCTTGTCGGTCACCTTCTCGCCATCTATCGACAGCGCATTCTGCCTGATCATACGAATCGCCTCGCCATTGGAGGCTGTCAGCCCGCTCTGTGTCAATGCACGCACAATCCACAAGCCGCCATCCTCTGCCGGCAGAGTTGCTTCCGGCACATCATCCGGCACCTCATTCCTGGCAAATTGTGCCTCAAAACCTTCACGCGCCTTCCGCCCTTCACCCTCGCCATGGAAACGATCCACAACCATGGAGGCCAGTTGCTTCTTCGCCTCCATCGGATGCATGGCCTTCACATCATCCAGGCTTACATCGGTCAGCAGTTCATAATATTTGAGCATCAACTCGTCGGAGATGCTCATCAACTTGCCGAACTGCTCTTTGGCAGGCTCGGCCACACCGACATAGTTATTCAGCGACTTGGACATCTTGTTGACGCCATCCAGCCCCTCCAGCAGCGGCATCGTCAGGATCACCTGCTTCGGCTTGCCATAGGCCTCCTGCAACTGGCGGCCCATCAACAGATTAAACTTCTGATCATTACCGCCCAGTTCGACATCGGCATCCAGGGCGACCGAGTCGTAGCCCTGCACCAGCGGATAGAGGAACTCATGAATGGCGATCGACTGGCCGCCCTTGTAGCGTTTCTCAAAATCATCACGCTCCAGCATACGGGCCACAGTCGCCTTGCCGGCAATACGGATCAGATCAGCCGCCGTCAAATTACCCAGCCATTCGGAATTGAAGCGCACCTCGGTCTGTTTGGGATCAAGGATCTTGAACACCTGTTCTTTATAGGTCTCGGCATTGAGCAGCACTTCATCATGCGTGAGCGGCGGCCGTGTCTCATTCTTGCCGGTCGGATCACCAATCGTTCCGGTGAAATCGCCGATCAGGAATACCACCGTATGGCCGCAATGCTGGAACTGCCGCAGTTTTTCGATGAGCACGGTATGGCCCAGATGCAAATCGGGCGCAGTCGGATCGAAACCGGCTTTCACGCGCAGGGGACGCCCCTCCTTCCCGGCCAGCGCAAGCTTTGCCTCAAGCCCGCCTTCGGGCAGAATCTCCAGCGTGCCGCGGGATAGCAGTTGCATCTGTTCCTGAATATTCATAATAACCTCTAAATCGGAATCCGCGCTGAATGGTACGCAGCATGTTCCATGATGCCAGCCTGAAAATGGAAGCCGGACATATTATAACGATCAAACACCGGGCTAGATGAATCCTGACCAACAGCTATGCTATGCCAATGAACAGAGGCGAATACCTGCTCGGCATCATGTCCGGCACATCGGCAGACGGCATCAATGTAGCAATCATCCGGGCCGCGGATTCACGGCTCGTCCACTTCTGCGAACAGCCGATGCCACAGGAACTGCACGAACCGATTTTGCGACTGGCCGAACCCGGTCTTGATGAGATTGACTCACTCGGTACGCTGGATCGTACACTGGGCCAGGTGTTTGCCGAAGCGGCCCTGTATGCCATTGGTGAGGCAGGGCTGGAGCCTGCCGGTATCCTTGCCATCGGCTCGCACGGGCAAACCATCCGTCACAGGCCCCAGGGGATCAATGGCGGCAGGCCCTTCACGCTGCAAATTGGCTGTGCTGCAACCATTGCCGAACATACCGGTATCACCACCATCTCCGATTTCCGCAAGCGTGACATTACAGCAGGCGGAGAGGGAGCACCGCTGGTCCCGTTTGCCCACCGGCTGCTGTTTGGCAACAGTGACACACCTCTGGCGATCCTCAATATCGGCGGCATCGCCAATATCACCTATCTGCATGGCGAAGTGGTCATGGGATTCGACACAGGCCCCGGCAACATGGTGATGGATGCGCTGATGCTGGCACTCTCCGACGGGCGAAATGGTTATGACAATGATGGGCAGCTGGCCGCATCCGGCAATATTTCAGAGCCACTTCTCAACGAACTGCTGACTCATCCCTATCTGAAACGCAAACCGCCGAAATCGACCGGCCGGGAAACCTTCGGCAAGGCGACAGCGAAGCATATTATGGCATGGCCGGAGCTTTCGGATGCGGACCGCATGGCAACCGCCGCCGAGTTCACCGCCCGCGCCATTGCCGATAGCATTCAATTTCTGCCTGAACCGCCCAAAGCATGGTATGTTTGCGGCGGCGGCGCGTATAATCTGCACCTCTTCTCCCGATTGGAGGCACTTCTGGCTCCCGCAATGGTGAAGAGCACGGCGGAGATCGGCATCGCTCCTGAAGCGGTGGAGGCGGCCTGCTTTGCACTGCTGGCAAGAGAGACGCTATTGGGCCGACCCAACACGATTCCGGCAGTAACAGGCGCCTCTCATGCCGTGACCGGCGGCCAGATCACACCGGGAAGCAACTGGAAAGCTGTGCTGCAATGGATCCGTTCACACACGGATTAAGCGGCGCCATTCTGGCGCGGAGCATTCCCGGGTCACCCGTCCCGCATCGGTATGTATGGCTTCTGGCTGCCGTTGCCATGCTTCCGGATGTTGATTTTGTCCTGAAATTCATCTCGGACGCCACCTATCTGCGATACCATCGGGGAGTCACCCACTCCTTCCTGATGCTGCCGATGTGGATATGGCTTCTTTACACCCTGCTTCCACGGCAAAAGAGAGAACAACCTCTGATGCCATGGCTGATTGGAGCCGCACTGCTGACACATATCTTCCTCGACCTGGTCACCTCATTTGGTACGATGACACTGGCCCCCTTCTCAGACAGGCGGGCAAGTCTTGATCTTCTTTTTATTATTGACCCTGTGTTTACGCTTCTGCTGCTCGTGCCGTTGATCCTTATGCCGTTCCTGAAAAGATATGGCAGGGCAATTGCAGTGGCCTCACTGGCATGTGTGACCCTCTATCTGTCGATTGCCTTTTACTGCCATGAAAAAGCCATTGCACTGACGCGCCGTCATCATCCGGAGGCAACAAGTGTACACGCACTGCCACAGCCATTCTCACCATTCATCTGGATGCTTGTGGCCAGCTATCCATCAAAAGAGGTTCGCAGTGTGGTCGATTTTCTCCCGGGCTTCTCCGGAACGACTTTCCTTTTCCCGAAGGTTCTGGTTGATCGATTTGCATATAAGCATGACGTGTCAGAGCCCGTATGGCAGGAACTCCCTGCCATGCGAGGGGTTGCCAATATTGATCATCTTCCCGGCATTGCCTTTTATCGCTGGTTTGCCCGTTTCCCGGTTCTGGTTAAACGCGATGAGCATACACTTGAGTTTGCAGATCTGAGATTCGAAACCATGACCATGAAAAGGGAGGCATTCAGACTGCGCATCGAGCTGGGAGACAATCCCCGCGCATGGCTGCTATGGAGCAGAGAGAGAAAAACCGACATGACCGGTGCAACAGCACCGCCAACCGTCTGGTAAGAAGTCAGTCGTGCAGCGGTCCATCCAGGAATGTCAGATCCTCCCAGACATGGGTCGGGTTTCCCTCCGCATCGCGAAAACGCAGACTCTGTTGCTTCGGCACCATGCGATGCGCCCTGCCGTAACTATCTTCCTGCATGCCTTCCTCATTGTCAGCGGAAAGAATAAGCAGATCTTCATCGGGCACGAAATCGGTAATCTCATAGGGCTGTTCCAGATAGTTCACACGCCTGCCGATGAGCCTTCGCATCGCACACTCATCCTCAATCAAAACTTGCAAAGCCGAATCACTCATTCCATGCTCCTGTCTATACTGCAGCCTAGGAAGAGCAGTGATATTCGTCAACATCGACCAAAGAGGAGTAGTTATGAGCGCGTTATGGGGCTCCTTACAAAACTGGACAATTCTTGATATCGCATCCGCACGCTGGTTACTGGCTGTTGTCGTCCTCTTTCTGACCATCGTCATGCAACGGCTTGTGGTGCGCGCCTTTCATGCCATGACCCAGAATATCGCAGCACGCACAGAGACAGAGCTGGATGACGTGCTGCTGGCTGCTGCCGAGAAGCCGGCGGGCTGGCTCATTCTTGTTATCGGCATCCTTATGGCCGTACATCTGCTGAACCCGCCCGTTGAAGTGTTCCCGCTGGTTCCGCTTGCCGACCAGACCGGAAAAATCGGTTCGATTATTCTTGGTGCATGGTTCCTGTGGCGCCTGGTGGACGGATTTGGCGCCTATTTTTCCGCCCGGGCCTCCCAAACCAAAAGCGCCCTGGATGATCAACTGGTTCCCTTTATTGCCAAAACCCTGAAGGTCTTTCTTGTCATGACCTGTGTACTGGTGATTGCCCAGAACATGGGTTACTCGATTTCCGGGCTGATCGCCTCGCTCGGCATCGGCGGTATTGCTGTCGCCATGGCCGCCAAGGACACCATTGCCAATGTCTTCGGTTCCATCATGCTGCTGGTTGACCGCCCGTTCACCATTGGCGACTGGATCAAAACCAAAGATTTTGAAGGCGTGGTTGAGGAGATCGGCTTCCGCTCCACCCGCATTCGCACCTTTGCCAAAACAGTGGTCAACGTGCCCAACTCGATGCTGGCGAATATGGTTATTGACAACATCGATGCCATGCCCAAACGTCGGGTGAAGATGCGTATCGGCATTACCTATGACACAACACCTGCGCAGATGAAGGAGGCGATCAGGGGCATTGAGGAGATTCTTGAATACCATGTCGGTGTTGATCAGGAGTTTTCACTGGTCAAGTTTGATAAGTTCGAGGACTCCTCACTCTCCATCTTCCTCTACTACTTTACCAAAACCACGCACTGGCAAGAGTATCTGCAGGTGCGCCAGGAGGTGAATATGCAGATCATGGAGAAGCTGGAATCGCTGGGACTGGCATTCGCCTTTCCAAGCAGAACCGTCTATTTGCAGCAGGAACGGTTGCAACAGGAAACACTGCCGCAAAAAAAACGTAAAAAGAGCACATAAAAACTTCGAGGCTCCTTTGATTTTTTTAACATTGGAGACCCCGTTTGTGTTTGATTGGTAGCATCTTCATCAGGATACTTACATTGCCAATCCCTCAAAGATAGGCTTGGCGCATGAGCCCTGCCCAAAACAGACTCCCGAAAGTTGATGCCTTTACCGATGGCGCCTGCTCCGGCAATCCCGGCCCGGGCGGCTGGGGGGTGTTGCTGCGTATGGGTAAGCATGAAAAGGAGCTCTGCGGTGGTGAGGCGAAAACCACCAACCAGCAAATGGAGTTGCAGGCTGCCATCGAGGCTCTGAAAGCCCTGAACAAGCCCTGCAACATCACCATCCACTCCGATTCCAAATATGTCGTGCAGGGTATGAACGAATGGATTCACAACTGGAAAAAGAAAGGCTGGAAAACCGCCGGCAAGAAGCCGGTCTCCAATCTTGAGCGCTGGCAGCAGCTTGATGCGCTGGCTGCCAGACACCATGTCACCTGGCAGTGGGTCAAGGGCCATGCCGGCCACCCTGAAAATGAACGTGCCGATGAGTTGGCCAGGCGAGGCATTCCACAGGTGTAATCTGCCGGCTTTTACAATCCCTGTATGATATGATGGGATTGCGCCATGAAATTTCTATTCGACCTCTTCCCTGTCCTGCTCTTTTTCATCGCCTACAAGATGTACGATATTTACGTGGCAACCGCGGTATTAATCATCGCATCGCTGGTGCAGACAATTGGCCACCGGGCCATACACCGCAAGTTTGAGAAGTCGCATGTCATCACACTGGTGCTGGTATCGCTATTCGGTGGCGCAACCCTGATGCTGCAGGATGAGATGTTCATCAAATGGAAACCGAGCGTTATCAACTGGCTCTTCGGCATTATATTTACAGGCAGCCAGTTTATTGGCGAAAAGAACCTGATCCAGCGCATGCTCGGCACGCAGTTCACACTGCCGCACACCATCTGGCGCAACCTCAATGCTGCATGGGCGCTCTTCTTTATTGCTCTCGGCTTTCTGAACCTCTATGTAATCTATCATTTCGACACCGACACATGGGTCAATTTCAAGATGTTCGGCCTGATGGGGCTGACGCTCGCCTTCATGCTGCTGCAGGGCATCTATCTGGCCAGGCATGTCAAGGAGCTTCCGGCCAAACCTGACGCTTAAGGTCACTTTCCAGGTGACACCTTTTGTCACATGGCTTTAAAAAATGCTGAAAAAACGCCCTCCGTATCTGGCACTGCCTTTGCTTGTTCTTGACTTACATACACCGCCGCCACTGGCGGCGAAAATAATTGGAGGAAACATATGATGACCAACATCAACAGAAAAAAATCTGAAAAGGGCTTCACGCTCATCGAACTGATGATCGTGGTGGCCATCATCGGTATTCTGGCGGCCATTGCGATCCCGCAGTTCGCCGCTTACCGCACCAAGGCATTCAACTCTGCCGCCATGTCTGATCTGCATACCGCCCGTCTGGGTGAAGAGGCGCTGTTCACAGACTTCCAGAACTATGGCACATCAGTAGCAACAGCCGGCACAGCAGGTGCTGCTGGCACTGGTACCGCACTTACATCCAACGGCTACCTTGCCACGAATTCCAATTCAGCTACTACTATTCAGGAAATTCCAATTACCTTGAGCAATAATGTGAGCCTGCAGGCGGATACGGATGCCAACGAGGATTATGCCACCGTCACAGCTCAGCATGCCAGCGGTGATAAAATGTATGCTGCTGAAACCGATCAATCAGGCACATATCAGAAGGGCGTCACAGTAGGCACCACCTTTAGTGCAATTGGATCTGCGACTTCTGCTCTGGATGCTACTACAGCCAACGGCTGGATTGTGATGTAATACGCGCACGGCCCTGAGGGTCCGCGCAGCGGGGGGCATGCCTGTCAGCATGCCCCCGCCTTTTGTCCTCAAGCGAGCTTTATGTATGATCCGATTTACAGGTGTTCACAAAACATATCCCAGACAAATTAACCGCTCCCCTGCCCATCATGCCCTGAAAGGCATCTCCTTCTCACTCGCCAGGGGCGAGACCCTGGGGCTGATCGGCCAGAACGGGGCGGGCAAAAGCACCAGCATCCGATTGATTATGGGCTATATACGGGCTGATGAAGGCACTGTCAGCGTGCTTCAGGATCAACACGCATCTCCCATGGTGCGCCGCCGTATCGGCTACCTGCCGGAAACTTCCACCTTCCCGCCCAACCTCACATGCATAGAGCTGCTACACTTTGCCGGTCGCTGCTGTGATATGGACAAACGCAATATACTTGAACGCTCTGAGATACTGCTTAAACAGTTGGATATCTGGGATGCACGCAATCGGCGAATCAGCGAATACTCCAAAGGCATGCAACAGCGCGCCAGCTTTGCAGCTGCCCTGATTCATGACCCTGAACTACTGATTCTGGACGAACCGATGTCGGGCCTTGACCCCATCGGGCGCGCTGAAATCATCAATCTGATTCATGACCTTCGCAATCAGGGCAAAAGCATCCTGTTCTGCTCACACCTTCTGGATGATGTGGAGCGCATCACCGACCATGTGGCTATCCTGCATCAGGGCAAACTGCTCTATGATGGCGGCATCACAGAGCTTTGCCACGACCAGCCAGGCTGGCACATCAACATGAGCAACGGCGAATCCATCACTGCCCACAGTGAAGAGGAACTGGCACCCCTGTTGCGCCAGCATGCAACTCATATCATCAGCGTCAATCAAAATAAGGAGTCTCTGCAGAACGCCTTTGTCCGCGTGGTGCAAGGAGCGTCATCATGAATCGTATCATCGCTCTCGCCCATATCACTTTTCTCAATGGTCTGCGCCGTAATGCCGTATGGGGGTTATGCCTCTTTGCACTCTTGCTTGAGGTGTGCGGTGTCCTTTTTATGGATTTCTTCGGGCGAGGACTTGGCCGTGTGATTTGTGATTTCCAGTTTTCCATCATGTGGATGGCAGGCATGCTCTTCATTCTCTTTTATGCTGTACAGGCCACAGCCTGGGACGATGATCATCGCACCATTGACAGCATTCTGGCGCGTCCTATTTCCCGGATTGAATATGTACTGGGCAGCATGCTCGGCCTCTCCCTGCTCCTGCTGTGTTTCGAGCTTCTGCTTGCGATGCTTGCCATGACTGAAATCCTGTGGATCAAACCCATGGTTGGGGATACCCATTTCCCCACCTTTTCCATTAACCATTTTCTGATCGCATGGGCCGGATTACAACTCATCCTGCTTGTACATCTGGCCATTGTCATGCTTATCTCTTCAGCCATTCGTGGTTCCTTTCCTGTCATGCTTATCACTCTGGCATACTCCCTGATATGCTCAGGCCTGCCTGTAGTCAGAGAATCCCTGCGTCAGGCTCATGATGCAGTCGATGCAGCACCCTCACAGGAACTGGAATATATGTTACAAGGTTTGAGCATGCTGTTTCCTGATTTTGGAGCTCTGGATCTTAAAGACACTGTTTTAACCACTCAAAGCATGGAAACGATGATAACCATGCCTGTATGGCTGCCTTTCGGCCTGCTCAGCATCTATCTGATCATCGTTTTATCTCTCTCATGCATCATTTATCAACGCAGAGATATTCTATGAGCTGGCGTGTCAGCTTTTTTTTGCTACTGCTGTTAATTATCTATGGCCTGCTGTTTTTTACGCAAGAGCAGTACTCCTCAAGTGCCGATTCCAATATTTCGCCTGCTCTGCCCACCAGTGTCTTAAATGTGCTGGGGCATAGCTATATGAACCAGCTGATTGCCGAATCCCTGTTTATCAAAACCGCTGTATATCAAGGTGGACTGAAAAAAGAGCCTGGCATTGAAAACCTGGAAGTTATGGGACAACACTTCATCGCCATGAGTCAGTTACACCCTAAAATGATAGACATTTACTACCGCAGTGAATCAACATTGGCGCATCGGGGCAAGGCATACGTATATACAGCGAACCAGATACTGGAAACCGGAAGAGAAGCCTTGCCCAATGAGCTTGCCTTGCCATTTCTGGAAGGATTCAATTATTTCCATTATCTGAACGAGCCTATCAAAGCAGGAAAGGTTCTGCGCATTGGCAGTGAAATCCCCGGTGCACCACAGTGGATAGGCCACTTAGCCAGTATGCTCATGGCCAGTGCTGGCAACATCCGCACAGGCCTGATATGGCTCAAAGGAATGTATGCCAATACTCAGGATGAAAACGAAAAAGCACGTTATGAGAAAGATATCCTGGCTTTTGAAAAGGCCCTACAGGTTCAATTGGCACTTGACCGCTACGTTCAAAAACATCAAGAATATCCGGAAAAATTAACAGCGCTTGTACCGGCTGATCTAAAAGCATTGCCCATATGGGAAAATGATTATCACCTTGAATATCAGCCGCCCAAATTATCGCTACGCAAAGAGGTTCCGCATGATGACCAGTAAAGCCAACACCCCCAACCGTGGATTTACACTGATCGAACTCATGGTTGTCATTGCTATTGTCGGCATTTTGGCAGCCGTTGCCATCCCTGCATATGCTGAATTCAAAAGTCGCTCCTATAACGCTTCAGCCATCTCTTACCTTCATTTCATAAGTGCCGCTCAATCCAATTACTGGGTAGCGGACCACTTATACCTCGCTGTTCCTGCCGGTGATGGCCCCGGGCCAACAGGCATTATCCCCGGTACGACTGTACCATCCGGCGTAGGTTACATTGTTGGTGTTTTTCCCGTCACAGGGACTGATCCAGATTCCGGGAACAGCACCGGAAGGGACTATGTCGCCTTTACGGGGCATGTCAAAGGCTCAAGTGTCTATGGCATAGACTCCACAAGCAAACCTCAAAAGCGTCCCAAAAAAGCCACTGCTACTGATGCGGCCAGCGATGCAAAAACAGAAACTATCACACAGCCTTTGCCTGCGAACTGGGGAAGTCCGCTTTAATAGAATATCTGAACAATTTCCAGCCTTCTCATAAGCCAATACTTGAACAAAATTCACTCCATGTTTGCCGTAATTCTAAATTGACAATGGCCATCTGGGCTGTACATCCCATGTGATGGATATCGGCCTGTCACTCAACAACCTCTGGAATCCTGCATAGGCGATCATTGCGGCATTGTCGGTGCAATACTTCGGGTGCGGAAGAGATACCCGGATGTCATACTCCGATGCCGTGTCAGCCAACAGCGCCCGCAAACGCCGGTTTGCCGCAACACCACCTGCAATGACCAGCTTATCAACACCTTCCTGCCTGCAAGCCCGAATGCTCTTTTTCACCAGCACGTCACATATCGCGGATTCGATGGAGGCAGCCATATCGAAACGATCCTGATCCGATAACGCACCGTGACCTTTTACGGTATACATCACTGCTGTTTTAAGACCGGAAAAGCTGAAGTTCAGATTGTCCTTGTTCAGCATGGGGCGAGGCAGTTTGAAGCGTTTACCATCACCATGCTCTGCCAGCCTGGAAATCTCAGGGCCGCCCGGATAGGGAAGTCCAAGCAGCCTCGCAGATTTGTCAAAACACTCGCCGGCTGCATCATCAATGGTCTGGCCGACAATCCTGTATTGCCCGATCGCATCCACCCGAACCAGCAGGGTATGACCGCCGGAGACCAGCAGCGTTATAAACGGAAAACCGGGCAGGCCATCTTCAGAGAGTCCCGGCGCCAGCAGATGCCCCTCCATATGATGCACCGGTATAACAGGTATATGGTTTACACAACCCAGCGCCCTTGCATAGGAGACGCCCACCAGCAGCGCTCCCATCAACCCCGGTCCGGCTGTGACTGCAATATGATCCATATCCGGCCAGTCACAATCAGCCTCCTGCATGGCATCCTCCACCATTACCGGCAGGGACTTCAGGTGCTCCCGCGATGCGACTTCCGGCACCACGCCGCCAAAACGGGCATGTGTTTCGACCTGGGAAGCAATCCGCTCCGCAAGTACACGCCCCTTTCCGGTTGACCTGTCTCCTTCAAAGATGGCGACTGCCGTCTCATCGCAGGATGTCTCAATTGCTAATATGCGCATAATATTTCCAGTTTCACTCTTTCCCAAAACCGCCACCGCCCGGCGTCTCAATCCTCAAGATATCCCCGGCCTGCATATCGATCACGCACTTGCCGTCAAGCTCCATCCAGACCCCGTTCCGTTTAAGCAGGTTCTTTCCCCTGCTGCCGTCACCACCACCCTGCAATCCATAGGGGGCCTTGCGCCGCCGCTCTGTGATCAGTGAGAGATGGCAGGGCTTAAGCACTTCCCACTCGCGCACCATACCATCACCGCCCTGATAAGCACCCGCGCCACCTGACCCATCCCGCACTGCATACTCCCTGATCCTTAAGGGATAATGCATCTCCAGCACCTCAATGGAGCTGTTTTTTGTATTGGTCATATGGCACTGAACAGCAGCCAGGCCATCACCATGCGCATGTGCTCCCATGCCGCCGGCCAGTGTCTCATAATAGACCCACTCTCCCTCCCTGGCGCCGAAGATCACATTGTTCATCGTTCCCTGGGCTGCAGCCGGAATACGCTCGGGAACTGCCTTGGCAAGCGCTCCCAGCAGTACATCCACAATGCGCTGGCTGGTCTCCACGTTGCCTGCCACCACAGCAGCACCGGGCCTGGCATCAACAACAGAGCCCTTTTCGGCCACGATCCTGACAGGCCGGAAGATTGCTGATGTCTGCGGTGTCTCTTCCGGCATCAGGCAGCGGAAAACATAATAGACCGCAGCGGCGGTCACCGATAGCGGGCAGTTCATCGGGCCATCGCATTGTTTGGCGGAGCCTGAAAAATCCACAACCGCCTCATCTCCCTGCACCCGCACAGTGACCATGATGGGCAATACGCCATGATGAATGCCATCACCTTCGAGCAGATCTTCATACGTATATGCGCCATCAGGAATATCCGCCACTGCCTGCCGCCCATAGGCTTCAGATACACTGAGCAGTTCGGCGAATGCCTCTGCAAGCGGCAGCGCACCCTTTAACCCGGCCAACTGACGCAGACCGATCCTGCACGCTGCCTGTTGTGCAGCCAGATCACCCAGCCCCTCATCGGCATTGCGCACCTGTGACTGAAAGAGATGGATAAACGCCTCATTCAAAATACCTGCCCTGTACCAGCAGGTCGGAGGGATCACCAGCCCCTCATCCGAAAGCTTTGTCTGAATCCCCATCGACCCGGGCGTTTCTCCGCCAATATCGGCATGATGGGCGCGAGCAGCGGCAAATCCCTCAAGCTCCCCGTTAATAAAGCAGGGAATAACCACCGTAATATCTGGCAGATGTGTGCCGCCAAGGAACGGGTCATTAAACACCACCACATCGCCATCCTGCCAGGCAAATGATGCCACCAGATCCCGCATGCAGTAGGCCATCGATCCCAGATGCACCGGAATGTGTGCCGCCTGTGCCACCAGTTCGCCATGGCGATCAAACAGGGCACAGGAGTAATCCTCCCTGTCCTTGATGTTCGGGGAAATGGCGCTCTGCTTTAACGCTGCCCCCATCTCTTCACAGATCGCCGTCAGACGATGCGACAGGAGGCTTAACTCAACGGCACTCAGCTGCATTGACCCGCTTCCCTTTTCAGCAACAGGTGGCCATGTTCAGAGACGGTCAGGCTCCAGCCATCGGGAAGCCACAATGTTGCCGTCTCTTCCATCACCAGTGCCGGGCCGGAAATAGCGCAACCCGGAGAGAGTCGGCTGCGCGCAAATTGCGGCACATCGCCAGTACCGTACACATAAGAACTCCTCTCAGGCTGGATTTGCACCTGTGCGGATGCAAGCGCGGGCAATGAAAGGGTGGGCGTATCGGCAAAGGCTGAAAGGCGCATGGTCATCAGCTCAACATTTCGCTCCAGCCTGTGCCCGTACGCTGCCTCATGTGCATCTTCAAAGGCCTGCTGCTGCCGATCTGCATCCTTCTCATACGGCAGGGTCAGATGAAAACCCTGTCCCTCATATCGCAGATCAAGACGGAACTCATACTCCAGCGCCAGATCGGGCATGCGGGCATGCGCCTCCTGCTTAAGCACGGTGAATATCCTGTTGATCTGAGCCGGTGTGTCAGGCTTGTGCAGCAACATCCTGCGACTGCGGGAGAGTTCCGTATGCCTGCGTCCGGCCAGCATGCCAAGGGCTGAAAATGCGCCGCTTCCCACCGGAAACAGCACGCTGTTCATGCCGAGCTGCTCAGCAAGCGAACAGGCATGCAGGCCGCCCGCACCGCCAAAACAGAGCAGCGTAAACTGTTTGGGATCATGCCCTTTCTGTACCGAGACCACCCGCAACGCCCCCGCCATATGTTCCTCGGCAATGCGAATCATACCCGATGCAGCCTCCTCGACAGTGAGACCGAGAGGCCCGGCTATCTTCTCCACCGCTTCTCTGGCAGCCGAGACATGCAATGGCATCGAACCTGCCAGCGATGCATTGGCAGGAATCCTGCCCAACACCACATTGGCATCGGTGACAGTCGGCTGATCCCCGCCCATGCCATAACAGGCCGGCCCCGGCGATGCACCTGCCGAGCGCGGTCCGACTTGGGGCAGTCCTGCTGTATCCAGCCATGCAAGTGACCCGCCACCGGCACCAATGGTGTGAATATCAAGCATCGGCACCGCCACCGGCAGGCCCGCAACACTCCCCTCCGTCGTAATGGCGGGCCTGCCATGCAACAGGGCAACATCGGTACTGGTTCCGCCCATATCAAAGGTCAGAAGCCTGCTGATGCCCATCTGCTCACCAACCTTCTGCGCGGCAACCAGCCCGCCCGCAGGACCGGAGAGCACCAGCCGAACCGCATGCTCTCCAGCTTCACCGGCTGACATTACCCCCCCGGCAGAATGCATCACATAAAGCCGTTCACAACACAGGCCCTGCTCAAGACGCTTGATGTACGAGTGTACCAGTGGCCCGACATAGGTATTCAGAAATGTGGTTGAGGCACGCTCATACTCCCTGTATTCGGCAAGCACCCTGTACGACAACGATTTGAAGAGAGCACCCGGTATCGCCTGGGCGATCTGCTGTTCATGCTTTTCATTCAGGAAAGAGAACAGCAGGCATACCGCCACGGCATCATATGCCTCTGCCCTCTTTGCCAACCGCTGCAGTTCATCCCTGGCAAACGATGTAACCGCGTTCCCGTCTGCATCCATGCGGGCTGAGACACCGAAGCAGTCGCCACGCTCAAGCCAGAGAGCTTGCTGATCCGGACAGAGATCAAACAGCGACTTGCGCGTCTGGCGGCCAATCGAGATCAAATCTTCCATGCCCTTCTGGGTTACAAACAGTGTCTTTACCCCTTTTCGCTCCAGAATGGCGTTGGTCGCTACGGTTGAGCCATGCACCAGATGTATTGCTGTTGACTCAAGGCCAAGTTCCCTGATGCCCTGGAAAATAGCCCTGGAAGGGTCATCGGGTGTGGATAACACCTTGTGAAATCGTAACCTGCCATCACCAAAGCAGACAAAATCGGTAAATGTTCCGCCTGTATCGACACCTAAAAACATACGGCAAGGATAACGGCAAAAGCACAACACGGTAGAGCCATGACCCATACACCTGCAGAATTCTGTATGGAACTGTATCTGTGTTATTGTCGCTTCTTGTGACCGGGAACACATTCCTGATCCATGTGTGCTATATTCTGCACGCAGTTTCGTTATCACTTACCTATCGGAGGAGTCAACCATGAAGAGATCATTTGCCCTGATCGGGCTTGTTTTCGCCCTGTTATCAACCCAGGCCCAGGCCGATGAAACCATCGCCGTCAAGATTGGTTATGCAAGCCTCGCTGCAACCGGCAGCCTCGCTGCAACAGTGGCAGGCGTTCCGGGGACCACCCTTACAGACACTGCACTGGGACTTGATCGCAGCAACAATGTTACTGCGGAAATTGCGCTGCAGCTTGGTGACGGGCGGCTTTCCGCCTCCTATCTTCCCTTGAAATTCGCCGGCACCTCTACACTTGCCGGTATCCGGTTTAATGGTCAAACCTTTACAGGCGCAGTAACCAGCAAATTGAAAGCCGATATTCTGGATATCGCTTATACCTACTACCTGGTCAATATGGACGATCTTCCTTCACGCCTGCAACTGGGGCTCGAGGCATCGCTTAAATATATGCGCGTGGATACAACGCTCAGCAGTGCGCTTGCAACAGAAACTGCGTCAGCAACTGTTCCTGTTCCCACCATCGGTGTTCGTGGTCGTGTTGCCCTGGCCGACTTTATCGGACTCTCCGGCCGCATCGGCTATATTGGCTATGCTGGCAACCACTTCCTTGATGTTGACACCCAGATCGAGTTTTCACCTCTGCCCGCCCTTGGCATTTACGGTGGTTACCGCCACATGGATGTGAAGGTGGACTCCTCAGGTGTTCTGTTAAATGCACGACTTGCCGGCCCCTATGTCGGCGCATTCTTTAGGTTCTGACAGCAGCTCCTTTATTGGCCTGGCGGCCCGCTCACGGGCCGCCAAATACACGCCTTACATCCCTGTTTCGTGGACAAATCCATCACCAGCCCTGCTGGCCTGACATCACTGAAAATCACAATTCACAAATATGCCCTCTGACCCCCGATATCACCATCCCCATAATCCTTGCAATTTCAATAAGTTCTGCTAATCTGCTTGAGTAAAATATTCTTTGCCGCGCCCAAGTTGCGCTTGGAGGCCTACAATGTCGCGCATTTTGATATTCTGCTGTTCTGTGCTTACAGGCATACAGCTGGCCGCAGCAGAAACCGAACCTGCGGATATACCCGTCGATAACAATGAATCTGTTCCGGATGCGATGCAGCATATGGTAAAGGCACCCGAGATTGATTTTGTAAACTTGCGCGACCCGTTTGCCTCCTATCTTGCACTGGTTGCACAGCGTGGCCGGGCAATACTTGATGATCAACGCCGCCGCCTTGAAAGTCGCGATCGTGAAGTGCTGGAGAATTTTGATCTTAGTTCGTTAAAGCTTGTTGCAATTTATAGCATGGGCGAAGACCGGGTTGCCATGATCGAAGATGCAACCGGCAAAGGCTATACCGTCCGTCGTGGCAACTATATGGGCAAAAATAGTGGCCGCATTGAAAAAATTGATACCGATACCCTCTATCTTGTTGAGCAGGTCATCAATCCTGCCGGAGATGTTGTGGATCATCAGGTTACCCTGACGCTAAAAGAGGTGAATTGAACGACACTTATTCGATCAGACTGCCATGGATCATGCTGCAATCGTCCGCCTGTTTGAGCATCTGCAAGCGGCCAGCCCGGAACCGGAAACCGAACTCAACTATACCACTCCTTTTGAACTGCTTACTGCGGTCATGCTCTCTGCACAATCAACCGATGTCGGCGTTAACAAGGCCACGGCCAGGCTCTTCCCCGTTGCCAACACCCCGCAAGCGATACTCGAACTTGGAGAGAACAGGCTGAAGCACTACATCTCCACACTCGGCCTCTACAACAGCAAGGCCAAACATCTGCTGGAAACGTGTCGCATTCTCGTAGAGAACTATGATAGCCAGGTGCCGGACAATCGAAAAGCGCTGGAATCACTACCCGGAGTTGGCCGGAAAACAGCCAATGTGCTATTGAATATTCTCTTTGATGAGCCAACCATTGCTGTCGACACACATATCTTCCGGGTTGGCAACAGAACAGGCCTTGCGCCTGGAAAAACACCGCTGGAAGTTGAAAAGGGGCTACTGAAGGCTGTTCCTGAACGGTTCAGGAAACATGCCCACCACTGGCTGATCCTGCATGGACGCTACATCTGCAAAGCACGAAAGCCGCAATGTCACATCTGCCCTATTGAAGAGGAGTGTGAATGGGCAGAAAAAACCACTGCATAATCACGTCTATAAAAACAGAGCCGGCCAGAAAAAGAGCACTAGGGCCATACTGCTGTCTCGGATCCAGGCAGGCCAGAGCCACCAGTGATCCGCCCCATGCCAGAGTGCGAATGATGAGCGCAAGGAGTGAATAAAAAACATCATACCAAGCAGATATGCACTGTTGGAAGCATGCAACACAACAGGTATCACTGCCGCAGTCACAACCACCCATGCAATATGATCCGGCACTTGCCGTACAGATACGGCACCGGAAAAAATTGAGTCCGCAACGGTTGCAGCCAACAACATGACAGCTGCAGAAACAGCCCAATTTTCGGCAATATTGATGCCAAATGATGGTTCCAGGCCAACAAGCAATGAAAAGGGCCATAGCAGCACCGGTATCGCCATTACAAATGAGATCAGCAGATAGGCATACAGCCTGAAATCCCTGACGGTAACCAGCTTATGGCTCAATGGAACCTCTCTTCACTCTCCTCACCATCCAAACCGGCCGGTTCGGCAGGAATGGCATAAGAGCCATCGGACCAGTTGCCAAGATCAATTATCCTGCATCGCTCACTGCAAAAGGGGAAATGTTCAGCGTCCCGCTTCACCGCCTTCCTGCATATCGGACAAAAGAACTGCTGTCTCATCCGATCGGCACCATCATGGCACAATAGGGAAGGTCGTGATCAACATCGCAGGCAGCCTTACCGGCCTTCCACTGCTGGAAACGGATACGCATCGCCAGCTTGTTGCCCGAACACTCCGGGACAATCCCCTGCTGAACTGCAGCCGGATCCAGCCCTATGATCAAAAGGCCATACTCTGTACCACGCTCCGGCGTCATCTGATCAGAGCCTGAGACAGCCATGCGCTTCTCCCAAGCGACAAAATCATTGAGCATGATATCCAGATGCATCACTGCCGCATGCAGATCATGCAGGCACTCGCTTAAAATATCCTTATGCCTGGAAGTACTCCACAGCACACCCAGACTCTGTGGCAAACAGGGTTTGTGCGCCAACAGATCCTGCTTTTTCAAGGCATTAAAGTAACTCGCCAGCAAGGCATCTTCACAAAAGAAATCCATTGCCCCCTGAACACCAAGCCGCATGGAGCCAATGCTCTCCTCAATCATATCACACGCTTCAAGGATTTTGCCCCGATACTCGGGATGGCTCTCAACCAGTTGAGTCAAATGGGTTCGCATCGAAGCCAGCAGGGCAACCAGTTCCGGTACGGCCTGCTTGCGTCCATGCTCCCCGAACAGTGATGTGCGAATATCGCAGGCAGCCAACAACCATGCGTAGGGCTGATCACATTGCCGGGCCCGTTCCAGGCAGCGCAGGCCATCGCGCAACTCCATGAAAGAGTGCATACGAGGCGTTAAGGCAAATCCGAAGCGAACCAGTTCAGACAAATGCAATCTCCTGTAACACAAAGGCTGGAGCGGGTGAAGGGAATCGAACCCTCGTATTCAGCTTGGGAAGCTGATGTTCTGCCATTGAACTACACCCGCGTTTCCACTTACATGTTGATCCCGAAACGCTGCACCCAGCCATCAACATGCTCCGTGATCTCTGTATAAACCCTGCGAAATGTTGCTTCGCTGCGGTTCATGGGATCATCGATAATTCCGCCACCATTTGGCTGGGAAAGCAGGAAAACCTTGCCGATATGCGCCGGGCGCACCTTACTTAAATGCTGACGCTGTTCGGGCTCCATCACCATGATCATCGCAGCGCGATCCATATCCGGAGCCAGCAGCGCCTGCGACACATGTTCGCTCAGATCCACTCCAAACTCTTTTGCGACCTTTACTGCCATATCCGGGGCTTTCCGCCCTGCCATGGATAACAGCCCCCGGCTAAAACATTCGGCATCCACGCCCACCGCTTCAAATTGCATACGCATATAGCCCGCAGCAAACGGACTGCGGCACATATTGCCTGCACAAACCATTAATATGGGAGAGGGCAGCAACATCATGATTCTGCTGTTTGCCAGATCAGCCGGCCATTACTCTCCTGGTGAATACGTTTCAGCAGAGCCTCATGCGCCGCATGCTCATCTTCCGGAACCTTCAGGGATTTACGGCGCATGATAACAGCCGTTTCAGCTTTCTCATCCCGGCTACGCGCCGCTCCTGACAACTGCACAAAGCTCTCTGCAGGCTTGGCCTGGACATCCATTCCCAGGGAGAACTGCCGCCCTCCGGTCATGGCCAGATAGACCTCTGCCAGCAACTCCGAATCAAGCAGGGCGCCATGTAATTCACGATGTCCCCGCTCCACACCATATCTGTCACAAAGGGCATCCAGATTGTTGCGCTGTTGCGGATGCTGTTTACGGGCCAGTTCCAGCGTATCGATGACCGGAACATGGCCTATCCCCGGCTTTCCGAACAGAGCCAGTTCGTGCATAATAAATCCCAGATCGAAGGGTGCATTATGGATCACCAGCGTTGCATCCCGGATAAACGCCAGAAATTCATCTGCGACCTCTTCAAAGGTCGGCTTATCCTTGACCTTCTCATCATCAATACCGTGGATACGCACCACCACTTCCGGGATATGACGCTCGGGATTCAGATAATAATGAAACGTCCGCTCCGGACAAAGCTTGCGATGGGAGACCTCAATTGCTCCAATTTCAACCATACGATCCCCGTTCTGGGGAGACAGCCCTGTGGTTTCTGTATCCAGCATAATCAGACGCATGCCGGACATTATAAGACTCGCTATTTTTTTTGCATCATGGAAAAGTAAATGTTATCTGCGGGTTGCATCCGCCTCATTTCCAAACCATCTCTCTGGCAAATCCAGAAGCATCTCAACAAGTCCGGGGGCGGCAAGACCAGCCTCCTCCGGTAAAATTCGTTCAACCTCGGCGTCAGCAATAGGTCCGTGCATCCGGTAAACTCTTCGAATAAAGCTGTGTGCGGCGCCGCCAAATATATCCCGCACGATCGGTATCCTGGAAAGCAGGGCATCCAGATTCTGTAGCGGCCGCATCACGAGTGTTAAATCAATATGGAAACTGTCCATATCCATCCTGCCCTTTCCCGCAATATCCATTGCTGAAGATCTGATGGCCAGATTGTGTATCTGAACATCCTCCCCATGCATGAACGCCTCCATCTGCAGCCGCTTGTAACCAAGGCCGGGCTTGGTTAAATCATCCCGATCACCCAAGAGGAGTGCCGGCAAATCCGCCAGACTGGTAGCAGCAAGAAGCTTTGACAACGTGCCCCCTTTCAGAATACGGCCATCGTCAACCCGCATCCGCAGGCGTCCGTCCATACCCTGCCACCATGGCTGTTCGCTAAAAAACTCTCCCTGGCCGGAAAAAAGGAGATGCACGTCTCCATCCTCAAAGACATTGGAGAGCTCTGCCCTTCTCATCATATCACCAAAGTTTCCATGCAACGTTGCAAAGCCGCGCCAATCCACCCCTTGCCCTGATTCAGGCGTTAGTGTTGCTGATAATTTCAGCTGTAGCCCGCCCAGTTCAGCCTCGAAAGAACGTACATCCACTACTCCGCCACCGGGCATTGAAAACAGTGTCGAAAGATCATTCATGACAAGACCACCACTGCGCAGCGATGCCGCCTTTAACACAGCAACACTGTTCAAGGCAGAAGCCAGCTTGATCGATACACCCCTGATCTCCGCATCGTCCCAGACAAAGCGATCCAGCTTTGCATGCAGAGCCCACGGTTTCTCATGAAGAGTCGAATCACGGGAAAGTGAGGCGGGCAGCGCGTTACGGTTAAGATATGCTGCATCCACCCCCAGCTCCCATGGCTCCGGCCCGAACGGAGCACGAATATCGATGGCGCCGGTAAATGATGCCGTTTCAACCCGGTGCAGATTCAGGCTCAGACCGCTTGCCGATATGCTTCCATCCCCCGCAAGACGCAACAGCCTGTCATCACAACGGATATCCTCCAGAAGAACTGCGGCAACTCCCGCTTTTTTCCCCTGTCTGCCACCATAATGAATCATCAGTGGTCGACCGGCATCCTTCTTTGTGCCCAGAAGGTTTGACCAGTAAGCATCCTTAAGATCAATCTCGCCATGCCATGCTCCATCAAACACCAGCGAAGTTCGCAACAGGCCGCCGGAAGACTCTATCGGCAAAAGAAAATAAGCCGACAGCCTGGCAAGGTCTCCCTCTGCGCTTGCCTGCATCGACACAATTTCCCACTCATCTGCCTTGGTCGTTGTTGCAACCATGTCTGTTTTAATATCCAGATGAGGTGTAGACCATACCAGACCATCCAGACGAACACCTCTGTTCCAGCCCCACTCCACCATGCCTGAGGTCACCTGAACAGGAACCCCCTGCAGACTCAACTCCCAGGCAGAACGCGGTCTCAGGCTAATATCCGCCTGGCGGGGAATAGCCTCTTCGGGCATCCAGCGGATGGAAAAAGCGGCCTCTGCCGGTGCTGTTTTCCAGGCAAGTTTCGCCGCCCCGTCTGCATCCAGCCATGCATGCAGCTTGCCGGCATCAATATCACCGCTTCCTGATACATCAATCAGCAGCGTTTTCCAGGGAATACGCAAGCTGCCTCTGGCCATACCAATATGATGCGGAAGCCGGGTTGAGATAACCATTGCTTTCAGCCCGTGATGATCCAGTTCAATATCTCCGTCGGTATCAACCATCGCATCTTCATTAAACCCAAGTGCAATATCCATGCCCCTGACATGGGCATTGACATGGTATGTCAAAGATGCGAGCTCCTGATCGGTGGGTGCAGCCAGCCAGGGTGTGAGCCACTTCATCTCCAGATCTGCACCGGCCTCTGAAGCCACACCATGTTGCATACTGGTCAGCCATGCCTGCCAGGACGCATCCCCCAGAGGCTTCAGCGCCCCCCAGACATACGGCATCTCCAGATAAGGAGAGGATGCAGTAAGCGTAATCGTGCCCCGGCGCCAGCGAGCCGTTGAATAAACAGTACTCCTGCCGGCCTTCCACTCCATGATATCCAGTCCAATCTCTTCAATGGCGCTGAAACCGGCATCCACTTCCAATTTAACCCTGCCTTTAAACGATGAGAGCGGCAGACTGAAATATGATTCCGGCCATGTCACAGCTGCCATCTCGTCAGCTGCAAGCTCTATATTCATGGCCCACAATTGCGGTGATGGCCTGTCAAGGGTGATATTCCCGGCCAGCACGCCTTCAAAACACTTCTGCCATTGAACAGGCAGCCACCGCAAGTTCGAGAAAGTTGCCTCAGCATAGGCCGGCAGCATGCTTTCATCCAGTTGCAGGCGCATCCGCCCCCCCGGTACTTGCAGCATCAGATCATGGTCATCACTGTCATATGAAAGTGTGAAATGTTCAAGCTGCCCGGAGAAGCCGCCATAGCGCCAGTGAAAATCCATATCCTTAAGTGTCACTGAAACCGGCGGCAACACCCTGCCCGGTTGCCCCTCTCCATCCAGGGCCAATTGCACATCACCCGACCTGAAACAGACCCCGATGGGAGATATCTTCCCAAATATCAGTTCCAGCGTAGAAATCGTTACAGTAATGCTGCTCCCGCGGACAGCGAATGAACCATCACGGGTTACGAATGAACTGGCAGCTGATTTTACTCCCAGATGGCCTGCCCAATACCATGAGAACTCACCCAGTGTCAGTTCCTGCAACTGGAATTCATGTTTCAGGAACGTCTCGATATCCGGGCGCAGACTCTTCAGATCAGGCGCAAACGCCCAGGCCAGCGCCCCCGACATCAGCAGAATGGCCAGGAGCAGAAATACCGCACGCCGGCCCATGGCTAGCAAACGGTTTGTCCGGATCGGGGTATTCAAGGGAGATGAAGAATCAGGCTCTGTCCCTGGCTTCCAGCTTCTCGATCTTCTTCTCCAGCGCCTGAACAAGACCCTTGAAGCCGCCGTTTCTCTTGATTCCCGCTTTGAAATCTTTGCGGAAATTGCTCACCAGACTGACACCTTCAATTTTGATATCATAGACCTGCCAACCTGTTGCCGTCTGATGCAGGCGATACTCCACCGGTGTCGTTTTCTCGGCATCAATCACCTCTGTTTTCACACGCGCCTTATCTTTCTTGAACTGTGCCTCACCATAGGCCACCTTCTGCCCATGAAAACCTGCCAGACGATTGCCATAAGAGCGCTCCAGCAATCTGCGGAACAGCTCTGTAAAGCTTGCCTTTTCACTCTCGGATATCTCTTTCCAGACCTTGCCAAGGCTGCGTCTGGACATCTCGCGGTAATCAAAACGTCCCTCTACAACCTTGCGGATTCGCTCCCTGTCAGCTTCCGTAAGCCTTGTTGGATCCTCACGGGCCTCCAGAACCTTCACAATGCCATTGACTGTATCTTCAACCACTTTCTTCGGACTATCGCCATCAGCCCATGCATTTGTTGCTGAAAATATCATTACCACCGCTGTAATCAGTGCCTTAACCGTAAATGCTCTGCTCATCATAAACTCCGTTCAACCTTCATCTGCCAGCTCTGCCGGCAACCTCACTCTATCCATCTCCACTCATCTGTATGGGTGCAGTTATTCCCCACCGGAGGAAAAAATATACTTGCTCACCAAGTCTTCTATATTAATGGCTGATTCAGTCTCCTCGATTTCATCACCAGGCTGCAACAGTTCATCATCACCGCCCTGTGTAATACGAATATAACGCTCGCCGATAATGCCCTTGGTACGTACCGAGGCAATCGCATCGGCGGTGATCGAGATATCATCATTAATCAGTAATGTCAGCTGGGCCTCCGAGTCCTCATTGACCACAACATCGCCAACACGCCCGATCACAACACCGGCCATCATCACATCACTGCCCGGACGCATGCCACCGGCATCATCAAACACCGCTTCCAACACATAACCGGAAGAACCCAGCCCGCCAATCTGCCCAAGCGCAATGGCCAGCCAGCTGATACTGATGATACCCGCCAGCACAAAAGCCCCGACAATCATCTCAATTTTCTTATACTCATTCATAGACGCTCTCTCTACAGGAAGAATGAAGTCAAAATATAGTCCAGCATCAATATGCTGACCGATCCGATCACCACGGCCTGCGTTGTCGCTCTGGCAACGCCTTCGGTCGTTGGTTCCGCCCGGTAACCCATATAGGTGCATACCGATCCGACCAGCAGACCAAACAGCACTGCCTTGGTCCAGCCTGCATACAGATCCTCCGGCAGAATCTTGGCGATCATTTCACCGGTAAATGCTCCGGCATTGACACCCAACATCTCAACACCGACAACATATCCGGCAGCCAAACCGATAATATCAAACATCGAGACCAGCAACGGCAGTGCAATCGTGGTCGCCACAATTCTTGGCAGAATAATGCGTGCCTGCGGATTCACCGCCATCATCTGCAGCGCATCCAGTTGCTCGGTGACACGCATAATGCCAATCTCCGCCGTGATACTGGAACCTGCGCGCCCGACCAGCATCAAAGCACCCAGCACCGGGCCAAGCTCGCGGATAATGGAGAGAGCCACAGCCGAGCCCAGCAGCGACTCCGAACCGAACTTGGCCAGCGTATAATAGCCCTGCAGCGAGAGCACCATGCCGGTAAAGGCGCCGGTAATGGCGATAATAATAAACGAGCCGACACCGAGCGCATAGAGCTGCAACACAAAATGTCTCCCCTGCCATGGTGGCACAAAAACCAGCGCCAGCGATGAGCATGTAACGGATACCATATCACCCAGCCAGGCAACCGCGCCAAGCGCCTTGCGGCCCAGTCTGCCTAACAACCGCTCAAACCAGTTGTGCGCCACAACAACCTCCCCGCTCATCCAAACTTCTCCACTGATCTCTCCAGAAGATCATCAATATAGGGCGTAGTGCTGCGCGAGAAAGGAATGGGCCCATCCGGCCTGCCTTCAATAAACTGGCTGACACGCTCATCCGTACTGTGGCGGATATCATCCGGCGTACCCTCGGCAATCACCCTGCCCTGCCAGAGTAAAATGACATGATCGGCAATGGAGAGTCCCGCATGCACATCGTGCGTGACAACAATGGAGGTCATTCTGGTTTTCCTGGTCAGGTCATCAATCAGCGTCGTCACCACGCCGGCAGAGATCGGATCCAGTCCTGATGTCGGCTCATCAAAAAAGACCACCTCAGGATCCATTGCCAGCGCTCTGGCAAAGGCCACGCGCTTGGCCATGCCGCCGGAAAGTTCGGATGGCATCAGATGCTCAAAACCACGTAAACCCACCTGCTCAAGCTTCATCGACACAATGGTGCGGATCACCGACTCATCCAGACTGGTATGTTCATGCAGCGGGAATGCCACATTATCGTAGACATTCAGTGAATTCAGCAGCGCCGAATACTGAAATACCATACCCATGCGGGCACGCAACTCATAAAGACGCTTGCGGCTGACATGTGCAAGATCATCACCATCAAACCAGACCGAACCCGATGTTGGCGTATCCAGCGCCGCCAACAACCTGAGCAGCGTTGTCTTGCCTGAGCCTGAGCCCCCCATAATCACCGTTGTGGCATGCTCGCGGATATGCACATCGGTACGATCCAGCGCCAATGTATCGCCAAAGCGGCGCGTAAGCATCTCCGCCCGGATCATCGGCAGCTTCCCCTGAAAACTGTTCTCATAGCATGAAACCTATCCCTTTAGCTGCTGCTTTGCACCTGCATTTTCGTTAGCCTTGCCAGATGAGCGATGAAGCCATTCGCAAAGCCATCATATCCGCACCCAAGCTTGAGGATACCATCCGCCACCTGGCTGATATATCCCCCCTGTTTGCCGATTTGATGCGCACCATTACCGATACTGAAATATCTGAGCTGTTTCAGCCGGAAAACAGCGTACAGCTACCGGATGCCAACCCGCCATGGGTGCCGGATGAAGCATTCAACAACATCAATGATGCCATGCTCGCTCTGCGTGCATGCAAACGGCGTGGCCTGCGCCACTTTCTCTGGTGGGAACTGGGTCTGCATGCCGATATCGAAACATCTGCCCGACATCTGGCCGTCTGGGCAGGCGGCCTGCTGCAAGCCGCATACGAAACTGCTCTGGAATTGTTAAAGCCCCGTTACGGCCAGGTAGAAAACGGCCGCTTCACTATTGTCGGGCTGGGCAAGCTGGGAGGCATGGAGCTGAATCTCGGCTCCGATGTCGATATCCTTTTTATCTGGGATGCGACATGCAGGGAGACGACGGGAGGCCGCCGCGCCATCCCGACCCAGGAGTATTATCAGCACCTCTCGCGCATGATTATCAGGCTGATGAGTGAGTACAGTATTGGCGGCGTGGTCTGGCCGGTGGATATGCGTCTCCGCCCCGGCGGTGATGGCAGCGCCATCTGTCTGAGTCTTGAAGCAACGCTGGATCACTACTGTGATTACGGGCAGACATGGGAGCGCGCCATGTTGATCAAGGCCGCACCAGTTGCTGGCGATATTGATCTCGGCAAGGAGTTTCTCGAAGGTGTCCGCCCCTTCATCTACCGCCGTTACCTCGATTACACCACGGTTCAGGCGCTGGCGAAAATGAAGCAGCGTATTGATGCGCAAGGTGGCCTGCACGAGATCGGCGAAGGCTTTGATATCAAACGTGGACGTGGCGGCATTCGGGAGATCGAGTTTTTCATCCAGTCACTGCAACTGCTGCACGGCGGGCGCAATCCGGAGCTTCGCAGTCAACCCAGTATGGACTCTCTGAAGCGGCTCTGCGAACACGGTATTATTCAACCAGCCGAGCAGGAGACGCTGCATGCCGCATATCGATGCTGGCGAAGGGTGGAGCACGCCATCCAGAGCCGTAAGGGTGAACAGACGCATAAGCTGTCCGCAGATTTCGAATCCTACCTGAGCAGGGCACTGGATGAGGTGGATATACTCGCCTGCATGCGCACCCATGCAGAAGCAGTGCACGCCCTCTTTGCCGGCCAGTTTGCCGAGGTGGATCCGGGCGACAGGCCGGCCATCCCATGGCTGGAGATGGAGAGAGAGGCGCTTTCGCGGCAATTGGAGGGGCTTGATAATGAGGAGGTTCACCGCATCCATATGGCGTTGAACAAAATAGATGTCCAGCTGGATCGCGGCATCCTGCCTGAACGAAGCCGACAGCAGGTTGAGAAGATTCTCGCCTGTGCCATGGAGGTATGGCGTAGCGATGCCAATGGCGTACAGGCGGTTGAGCAACTTGCCGCGCTCTTCCAGAACATTGCCGGACGCGCCACATGGATTGATCTGCTGGCCACCCATGAGGCTGTACTGCAATGGCTGGTCAGCATGCTCTCGGCCAGCAGTTATATTGCGGAGCATCTGGTTAAAAACCCCTCATGGCTGGAGTGGCCGATTGAAGAGGAGCGCGGTGCCGGAAGAATCCGGAGCATTATCCGACAACTGCAGGCACTTGATCCGGAAGCACTGGATGAGGAGCACTTTCTTGCCGACCTGGGCAGGCTGAGCGATCAGGCGCGCCTGACCTGTGCCGTTGAGATCGCATCAGATGATGATGCCGACCCGTTGCTGATCAGCAGCTGGCTATCTGATTGCGCTGATAACGTGACAGCGGCGGTCCAGAAGCTTGCCCTGCATCAGTTTGGACTACCGGAAGAGTTCCCTGTTGCCGCCGTGGCCATGGGCAAACATGGCAGCCGCACCATGGGACTGGTATCAGATCTGGATATGGTTTTCCTGTTTGTCTGTGATGATCCATCCGCAACAGGCCCGAAGGGGCGAAGCATGCGCGACTGGGCCCAGCGCATCGGCCGGCGCATGATCCAGCATCTGACGCTGAACCCGCCCTTCGGCGCAGGTTATGAATTTGACTCCAGACTACGCCCCTCCGGCGCCAAGGGTGCGCTGGTGACAACATTGGCGAGCTTTGAAGACTACCAGCTGCATGAGGCACAGACCTGGGAACATCAAGCGCTGACCCGGGCCAGGCCAGTCACCGGTTCAGATGATATACGACGCAATATTGACGAAGTTATCTGCCATGTATTGAACCTGCCCAGAGACAAAAAAGCGCTTGCAGCCGAGGTCATCTCGATGCGGGAGAAGATGGTGGATCATCTCTCCAGCAAGGATTCAGGCCGGATCAACATCAAGCAGGATCCCGGCGGTCTTGTCGATATTGAATTCCTTGCGCAGTATGCACGCCTTGCATTCGGCGGTGATGAAAAGGGAACTACCGGCATCTTCGGCCAGCTTCCCGATTCAGCGCCTGCCGCCTGGAAAGATGCGGCCGAACGGCTGGTGGAAACATTTATCGCATACCGGCACATGGAGAATGCACTGCATGTTCATCTTTGGGCATCGGTCGGACGGCTGCCTGCAGATGATTCGGCTTCGGAGTGGGAGACGCTCAGGCGGCACGCGCCGATCAGGAGTGTTGCCGAACTGAAAAAGCGAATGACAGTGATTCGGGAACTGTTTATCAAGCTCCTGAATAGTATTGAATGAGGTATAAAGATGAACTTTGCTGATCGTGATGGTCTGATCTGGTTTGATGGAAAAATGGTGGATTGGCGTGATGCCAAGGTCCATGTCCTGACCCACACCCTGCATTATGGCATGGGTGTATTTGAAGGTGTGCGCGCCTACCACGCCGATCAGGGCACAGCCATTTTCCGCCTGCAGGAGCATACGGATCGCCTCTTCCGTTCGGCGCATATCATGGACATAAACATGCCCTTCACCAAGGATGAGATCAATGCCGCCCAGATTGCCGCGGTGAAGGAGAACCATCTGGATTCAGCCTACCTGCGACCGATGGTATTCTACGGCTCCGAAGGCATGGGCCTGCGTGCCGACAATCTGAAAACACATGTCATTGTTGCCGCATGGGAGTGGGGGGCGTATCTGGGGCAGGATGCGCTGGAGAGCGGCATCCGCATCCGTACCTCCTCCTACACCCGCCACCATGTCAACATCTCGATGTGCAAGGCCAAAGCCAACGGCCAGTACATCAACTCGATGCTGGCGCTCTCCGATGCGCTGCGCGACGGTTATGATGAAGCACTGCTGCTGGATGTGGACGGCTTTGTAGCCGAAGGCAGTGGCGAGAACTTCTTCATGGTCTATAACGGCGTGATCTACACACCGGAACTGACCAGTGCCCTCGATGGCATCACCCGCGCAACTGTCATCCAGCTGGCGAAAGAAGAAGGGTATGAAGTCCGCGAAAAACGCATCACCCGTGATGAGGTCTATGTTGCCGATGAAGCCTTCTTCACCGGCACGGCTGCCGAGGTAACGCCGATCCGTGAACTGGATGGCCGCACCATCGGCTGCGGTTCACGTGGGCCAGTCACTGAAAAACTGCAAAAGAAGTATTTCGATGTGGTTCATGGCCGTAGCCCTGAACATACCGACTGGCTCAGTATCATTTAATCATGCAATAAAATACAGGGATCGGCCCCTATATTTATTCAAGCCTTGTTGGCAAAGGGCTCTGGCCCACTGTTGCCCCATATATGAAATACTTCGGCTACATTAGCGCGAGTTTCTGCCGATAAATAATCAGGCTCG
>CAZLJF010000023.1:0-27305 GCA_964559845.1 uncultured Zetaproteobacteria bacterium
TGCGACCGAGTAATTTTAATCTTTCTTCCAAGATGCTAATAGCGGTAGGGGATAGAGGGATATCACGAGCAACACCTGTTTTTGTTATACGAGCAGGAAGAGAAGCAATCTTTTCTTTTAGCTTAACCATGTGCCATTCGAGACCATCGTGCTCACGGACAATAACATGTTTGCCTCCTATCTTTGCTGTCTTCTTCATTCCAACCAGTTCAGCCTTCCTGATGGCCGTCTCAACAGCGAATTTGCAAAGCGGATAAAAAACATCTCTCCCGTAACACTTTGCAGCATCAAAAAAACGCTGCTCCTCATCATCTACAAAAACTCTGTCACGAACGCCTGAATCATCCTTTATATTTTTATCAGCCTTGGGCCTCTCAACATGCTTCATGGGGTTTTCAATAGCCAGATTGTCTCTCTTAATACCGTAAGCAAAAACGGCTGTTAATGTACTAAGCCGCCGCACAATTGTTGACCACGCCAGCGGCTTACTATCACCTTTTTTAGAAGGCTCATTAATCATGCGAGTGACCATCTCTTGAATTTCAGTAGGCGATATTCTTGAGAATGGCTTTAATGAAAAAGGCTGATTGCGGAAGTAATCAATGTATTCAAGCTCATTACCAAGCGATTGTTTCTTCATGGTGTGACTATACACAATATAATCATCAATAAGTTTGTTCAGAGAGTCTTTAGAATCGGCAGCAGCTATGCCATAGGTGCCAGCTTTCATTTGAGCCAACGTTTCGGTTAGCCACTTTTCCGCATGCACTTTCTTTCGAAAACGTTTTGCAACCTCTTTATAATGCGCATGACGAGCACGAGCGAGATAGCTACCCGTCGGCGTTGGGGCAGAGTCTTTGGGTTTTCCGGCTTGAATCCAATCTTTATAAGCATCGGTAGCTTTATCTTTCTCGGTGTATTGCCTCACAATAGAACTCTTTGCCATTTTTCTTCGCCTCGCTATGATGCCGCCATCTTCACTACTCGCTTGTTATTGCTTATGGTATTAAGTTGGTATTGAAGGTGACCTGATAACAACTCTTGGTATTAAAATTGGTATTAAGCCAAACTTTACACCAATATATTGTTATGGCAATATTCGGAAATCGTTGGAAAACAAAGGTTTCTGACAGGAAATTGGCTCGTAGCTCAGGGGTAGAGCACCACCTTGACATGGTGGGGGTCGGCGGTTCGAAACCGCCCGAGCCAACCATTTTTCAGATACGGCTTCGGATTTCTGTCCTTCGCTTTGACCGCCACGCGAAGACGCGCTCTTCATGTAGCTTGCTGAAGTCACCCATCCATGGGAGGAGGCCGTGTCCACCCGTCATGGATGGCGGGCGAGTCCGGAAAGGATTCGCAAGTATAGCAAAACCGCATTTTTGCGTAATGGTCAAGAAAAATATATGGATATATTTTTCGGATGATTGGAGCAGAAGGAGTAGGAAGCGTACATGAATATTCAACTGCCTGACGGTTCCTCGCGCAACCTTCCTGAAGGGGCAACTGCCTTTGATCTTGCAGCCGATATCGGCCCATGGCTGGCGCGTGCCGTACTGGCTGCCGAGGTCAATGGTGAGCTCCGGGATCTTTCATATGAACTGTCTGACAATGATCAGGTTTCCCTGATTACAGAGAAATCCGATCAGGGTCTGGAGGTCATTCGCCACTCCACAGCACATCTGTTGGCCATGGCGGTTCAGGAGCTGTTTCCTGAAGCGCAGGTCACTATCGGCCCGGTGATTGAAGATGGTTTTTACTACGACTTTGCCTATGAGCGAGCCTTTACGCCGGAAGATCTGAAGAAGATCGAAGGCAAAATGAAGGAGATTGCCAGACGCAAGATTGATATTGAGCGTGAAGAGTGGGATCGCAATGATGCCATTGCCCACTTTGAGGGTATTGGCGAGAAGTACAAGGCGCTGCTGATCGGCCGTATTCCCGAAGGCGAGACCATTACTGTTTACCGTCAGGGCGAGTGGAAGGATCTCTGCCGCGGTCCGCATGTGCCGAACACCTCAAGATTGAAACATTTTAAGCTGATGCGTGTCTCCGGCGCTTACTGGGAAGGCAATTCCGATAATGAGCAGCTACAGCGCATCTATGGCACGGCCTGGGCCAGCAAGGATGATCTGAAAGCCTATCTGCACCGGCTGGAAGAGGCCGAGAAGCGGGATCACAGAAAAATCGGCAGGGCGCTGGAGCTGTTCCACCTGCAGGATGAAGCGCCCGGCATGGTATTCTGGCATCCGAAAGGGTGGAGTATCTGGCAAGTGGTGGAGAACGAGATTCGTTCAGTGATGCGGAATCACGGTTATCAGGAGATAAAAACACCGCAGGTGGTGGATCGCAAGCTTTGGGAGAAGTCGGGGCACTGGGAAAAGTTCCGCGACGACATGTTTACCACCAACACAGAGAATCGCGACTATGCTATCAAGCCGATGAACTGCCCCTGTCATGTGCAGGTCTATAACCAGGCGTTGCACTCCTATCGCGATCTGCCGCTAAGGCTGGCCGAGTTCGGTTCGTGCCACCGTAACGAGCCGTCCGGAACACTGCATGGGTTGATGCGGCTGCGTAATTTTGTCCAGGATGACGCCCACATCTTCTGTACGCCTGACCAGATCAACAGTGAGGTGGGCGATTTTATCGAACTGGTGTTCAAGACCTACAAAACATTCGGTTTTGAAGATGTGATTATCTTCCTTTCGGATCGTCCCGAGAAGCGTGTGGGCACGGATGAGCAGTGGGACAAGGCAGAGCAGGCACTGCATGAGGCGCTTCAGGACAAAGGGCTGGAGTATGGCCTGAATCCGGGTGAGGGCGCCTTTTATGGTCCCAAAATTGAGTTTTCGCTGAAAGATTGCCTGGGCCGCGTCTGGCAGTGTGGCACAATACAGGTGGACTTTTCGATGCCGGGTCGCCTTGATGCCGAATATATTGCCGATGACAACAGCAGGCAGACGCCTGTTATGCTGCACAGGGCGATCCTGGGCTCAATGGAACGCTTTATTGGTATTCTGATTGAGCACTATGCAGGCAAGTTCCCGTTCTGGCTGGCGCCGGTTCAGGCAGTGGTCTGTAACATCTCCGATAGCCAGGCTGAATATGTCCGGAATGTGACCGATCGGATGGTAAAAAACGGTTTCAGAGTAGAATCGGACTTGCGAAACGAAAAGGTCGGCTATAAAGTGCGCGCCCACACGCTGGCAAGGGTGCCTTTTATTCTGGTCGCGGGAGACCGTGAACAGGAAGAAGGAACGATCTCTGTTCGTAGCAGAAATGGTGAGAACCTTGGCACAATGAGTGTGGAAGATTGGCTGGAAGAGATGAACGCCATGAAAAATGAATACCGGTAGGGGGCTAATATAGCCAGGAAAGAGTTAGCAACCAATCATGAGATCGAGGCCGCAGAAGTGCGTGTTATCGGTCATGATGGTGAGCAGGTCGGTGTTTTGCCGCTGTCGCAGGCCATTGCAAAAGCGGAAGAAGTTGGTCTGGATCTGGTACTTATGTCGCCAAATGCGAAGCCGCCAGTCTGTAAAATTATAGACTACGGCAAGTATAAGTACGAGCAGAGCAAAAAAGCCAACGAAGCGAAAAAGAAACAGCATATCATCCAGATCAAAGAGGTGAAGGTGCGTGCAAGTACCGATCAGCATGATCTGGACGTGAAGCTCAAGCGGGTGCGAAAGTTCCTTGAGCAGGGAAACAAAGTGAAGCTGAGTGTCCGTTTTCGTGGGCGCGAAATGGCTTACACGGAACGCGGTGCTGAGCAGTTGAGGCACATTGCGGAACAGGTTAAGGATTTGGGTAAACCGGAAAAGGTTCCGAATCTGGAAGGGCGGCAGATGATTATGATCGTTGCGCCGCTCAAGAAGTAAATTTAAATGAAACAAATATAACGCACGAGCTTTTTTACCTCGTGATGAGATATTCAATCATGGGGCAACAGCCATGTGCGTTAGGAAGGTAATAAATTATGCCTAAGATGAAGTCGAACAGTGGTGCTGCAAAGCGCTTTTCAAAGACCGGTAGCGGTAAATGGAAGCGTAACAATGCGTTTGGTAATCATATTCTGACCAAAAAGTCCCCCAAGCGTAAGCGTAATATCCGTGGTACGGAGATGGTTGCGCAGGCTGATGTTAAGTCCCTGAACCGTCTGGTTCCGGGTCGCTGATTCAAGGTAGTAGGAGAGCAAAATGCCTCGAGTAAAATCCGGAGTACAGGCGCATGCGCGTCATAAGAAAGTTATCAAGGCTGCCAAGGGCTACCGTGGCCGTCGCAAGAGCTGTTTCCGCGTAGCAACCCAGGCGGTTGATAAGGCGCGTCAGTACGCATATCGCGACCGTAAGGTTAAGAAGCGTGAGTTCCGCAGTCTGTGGATTGTGCGTATCAATGCGGCCGCACGTGAGCATGGCTTGAGCTATTCACGTTTCATGCATGGTCTGACTCAGGCCGGTATTGAGCTGGATCGCAAGGTTCTGGCTGATATCGCAGTACGTGATGCGGATGCTTTTGCGAAGCTGGCAGAGACAGCTCGCGCGCAGATCCACTGACAGATCACTAATACCGGCTTCGGCCTGTATTCAGTTTGAGAAATGGAATGGCAGAGCTGTGATGGCTCTGCCATTTTTTGTTTGTTAGACATGCAATAAGCGACCATGCTTTTTGCTTGTATCGCCGGAAGAAAAACGTGCTTTTCTCCCGGTCTGCGAGTTCAGCCGGATTCGCCCGCCATTCCTGGCGGGATGGGTGGCTTTAGTACGCATTTTCAAATGCGTGTGAGGCGAAGGGCAAGGGGGCCCGGAGCCGTATGTGAATAATAAGGGGTGCCCTATGAGCGAGATTGATGCACTGAAAAAGCAACTGGATGGTCTGCAGCAGGAGGCGGTGGCTGCCTTTGCTGCGGCCACTGACATAGCTGGACTGACTGAACTTAAAGTGCGCTACCTTGGCAAGAAAGGTTCATTGACAGAGGTGTTGAAAGGTGTCGGCAAGCTCTCTCCCGAAGAGCGTCCTGTGATTGGCCGGCGTGTCAACATCGTGAAGCAGACATTGGCCAATGCACTGAGCGAGGCGGAAGCAGCGTTACAGGAAGTTGAGAGACAACAACGCATTGAGGCTGAACGCATTGATGTTACTCTGGCAGGCCGTAGCCGGAGGTGTGGCTCCATACACCCTGTGCAGGCCGGTCTTGATGAAATGACTGCGATTTTTACCCGGATGGGCTTTGATATTGCCGAAGGTCCCGAGATTGAAGATGAGTTTCACAACTTTGATGCGCTGAACATTCCGCCCGAGCACCCTGCACGCGCCATGCATGACACCTTTTTTCTTAAAGAGTGTGGCAATGATGAAGCCGGGCCGATGCTGCTTCGCACCCATACATCACCGGTGCAGATTCGTGCTATGCAGCGCTTCCTGCAGGAGGGGGGTGAACCACCGCTTGCGGTTGTTGCGCCGGGCCGAGTTTACCGCTGCGACTATGATGTGACGCATTCACCGATGTTTCATCAGGTTGAGGTATTCAAGGTCGATCACGATGTTTCTCTGGCGCATCTGAAGGGTGTGCTGAAACATTTTCTTTCGGCCTATTTCGAAAAAGATCTGCCGATTCGGCTGCGTCCACACTATTTTCCGTTTACGGAGCCCTCTGCCGAAGTGGATATCGGCTGTGTCTTCTGTAGTGGAAAGGGGTGCCGTATCTGCAAGGGAAGCGGTTGGCTTGAAGTGCTGGGCTCCGGCATGATCCATCCGAATGTATTGAAATCCGTCGGCATTGATGCAGAACGCTATTCCGGTTTTGCATTTGGCCTCGGTGTGGAGCGTCTGGTGATGCTCAAGCAGGGGATTCCCGACCTGCGTCTGTTCTTTGAAAATGATGTTCGTTTCCTGAGGAGGATGGGATCATGAAGCTGCCGCTGTCCTGGTTGAAGGAGCATACACCACTGACTGACTCGCCGCAGATGATTGCAGAGAGGCTGATTCGTCTTGGTCATGAGGTGGAGGGGGTTGAAGAGCCGCGGGCTGCCGTGAAAGGCGTGCGTGTGGGCCTGATCAGAGAGGTGAAGCCGCATCCTGATGCGGACAAACTGAAGCTTCTGAAGGTTGATATTGGCGAGACCGAACCGCTGGCCATTGTCTGCGGTGCATCCAACATGGGTGAGGGCGACAGGGTGCCTGTTGCAACGATCGGCACAACGCTGCCCGGCGGCCTGAAGATCAAAAAAGGCAAGATTCGCGGTGAAACCAGTTTTGGCATGTGCTGTTCCGAAGTTGAACTTGGCCTGGCTGAAGATGCTGATGGCCTGTTGATTCTGCCATCCGATGCGCCTGTGGGCAGAGAGGTTGGAGAGTATCTGCAACTTGAAGAGGCGGTCATTGATCTGGATATCACACCAAATCGCGGCGATTGTATGAGTGCACGCGGTTTGGCGCGCGATCTGGCTGCCGACTATGATCTTCCGTTGTCTGAACCTGGTGATGAAGCGGTAGAAGAAGATGCTTCCATACCGTTACCTGAAGTGGCTCTGGCGGTTGCAACGGATTGCCCGTTGTATCTGGCGCGTCGTATTGAGGGCGTCGCCGTGGCCGATTCACCCGCCTGGATGCAGGCGCGGTTGATTGCTGCCGGGCAACGGCCTGTGAACGGCATCGTTGATGTGCTCAATTATATCATGCTTGACCTGGGTCAGCCGATGCATGCTTTTGACGCTGACACACTGCAAGGTGGTCTGAAGGTTCGCTCTGCAGAAGCGGGGGAGACTTTTCTGGCGCTGGATGGGCGCGATATCGCGTTGAATGACGGTGATCTGGTGATTGCCGATGATAACAGCATCGTAGCACTGGCCGGCATCATGGGTTCCGAAGCGACAGGTGTGAGTGGAAAAACAGAGAACATCGTGCTGGAATCTGCAGCATTTCGTGCGGCATTGATTAGCACCACGCGCCGTACGCACGGATTGGTCTCGGAAGCTTCCATGCGTTTTGAGCGTGGTATCGATCCGGCCATGATTGCGGTTGCCATGAACCGGGCAACAGATCTGATTGTTGAGCTGTTTGGCGGCAAGGCCGGTGGTATTACAGAAGCGGGCGATACAGAGGCACTGGCAAAAAACCGAACCATTACCGTGAGCATGAAACGCATTGAATCACGTCTGGGTATTGCTGTTCCCGACTCTGCCGATGCGGTGCTAAGCCGTATGGGATTTGGTATTGTGCGTGATGGTGATCGGTTGCAAGTTCGGGTTCCGGGCCATCGTCATGATGTGTCGATTGCTGAAGATATATCCGAAGAGTATGCGCGGGTGATCGGTTTTGATGCAATCCCGGAACTGTTGCCTCCACTGGCAACGATTGCATCGGCAGAACGGGATCGCGCCATTCATGATGCGATGGCAGATGGTTTTGTTCAGGTGATCAGTTATGCATTCATTTCCGCCGATGAACAGCGGCTCTTTGTTGCTGATGACGGTAATGATCTCCATCTGGAAAATCCAATTTCCGAGGCCATGGGTGTCATGCGCCGCAGTGTCTGGCCGGGTCTTCTCAATGCAGCAAAATATAACCTGAATCGTCAGCAGCCGGGCGTCGCCCTGGTTGAGCAGGGGCGTATATACAGCCGCAAGGGCGGTGCTCATCAGGAGACGAATGTCATTGCATGGCTGATGACCGGTGAGGTGCAGCAGGATGAGTGGCATGCAGATGCAAGGCCAGCCGATTTCTTTGACCTGAAGGGTGCGATTGAGTCGTGGCTTGCTGCCCGTGGTCTGGTAGCACGCTTCATGGCCGATGATGAAGTGATCGGATTGCAGGCGGGGCAGAGTGCCGGAATGTTTATTGGAAAGTCTGTGGTTGGTTATATCGGCAAGGTGGATGTAGCGATTGCAGACGGTTTCGATATTGACATGCCGGTATATGTGGCAGAGATCAATCTGGACAGCCTGCCAAAGGGCAGGCAGCCGAAGTTTGTTCCACTGCCGGAATTTCCTGGTGTGGAGCGCGATCTGGTATTCCTTTTTGATCGCGCAACCAGGGCTGAAGATATTATTCAGGCGGTACGCAAGGCGGGAGGCAAGCTGCTGACGGACGTGCGAATCTTTGATCGCTATACCGGCAAAGGCGTGCCTGAGGAGAGAGTAAGTCTGGGCATCAGGTTTACGCTTCAGGATGCCGGCCGCACCTTGACGCAGGAAGATTCCGATGGCGTATCCAATGCGATTATTGCTGCGATGGACAGAGTGTTTGGCGCATCACTGCGTGGATAGCGGATGCTGGCCGGGGTAGATGAAGTCGGGCGGGGGCCACTGGCTGGCCCTGTAGTTACGGCAGCGGTGATTTTGTCGCCGGATGATCCGATGCTGGGGCAATACCGGGATTCCAAAAGGGTAAGCGAGAAAAAGCGTTTAAGGCTTTATCACCATATCCGAAAGCATGCACTGGCCTGTTCGGTGGCACAGGCCAGTGTGGAGGAGATTGATCGCCTCAATATTCTGCATGCCACGATGTTTGCCATGCGCAGGGCTGTGGAGGGGTTGCATATAACACCTTCCAGAGTGGTGGTGGATGGCAATCACTGTCCTGATATGCCTGTGCCTGTTGCCGCCGTAATTGGTGGTGATGACAAGGTGCAGGAGATTGCGGCAGCATCGATTGTGGCCAAGGTTGTCAGGGATCGGCTGATGCGTTATATTGATTACCGTTTTCCAGCCTACCACTTTTCGAAACACAAAGGCTACGGAACAAGGATTCATATGGATGCCCTGCGCGAACATGGGCCATGTGAGCAGCATCGCCACAGTTTTGCCCCCGTTAAGGCAGCTGCCAGAGGATAAATAACCATAATATAATTATGTGCGACTGCAGGATAAATAGTTGATAGGATATGGCCCGAGGGAATGGCTGGCGTTTCCCGGGCAGCTTGAAACACGCATCGAGAGAGAATTGTGTTGAAAGAGAGTTGCGGTGCGCTAGGTTGCGCACTTGGCAGATGAATTGCTAAAGTGTCAGCGGTTGTTTCCGATAAGTTAAAACCAATGCAGGTTCGCCTGCAGTGGTTTTAGGCCCGGTTGGTGTGCAGATACCCCTTCCCTTCCCCTCCCTTCTGTACGCTGCCGGGCCACCTTTTCTCATCTCCCTTTATCAAGGATGCGCTGATTCGTTCGACAAGCCAGTCGACTCTTGGTGTTGCCGGGAACCATCTCCGCTAAACGAGCCGATCAATCGTGTTCTGTTTGCAGTTTTCATCATAATCCATCCGCACTGGTAAAACACGGCTGGATTTCACTTTCAAACGGCCAACCTTATTGCCACCGCTATTGTGGTTGCCGGTGTGAAAAAGATGCAGGTGACATGGCATCCTGCCGAATACCTGTTTATCTACCTACCATGGCTGGCATTTATTGCGCTGACCCTTGCCATTTTTGGTGATCTGGACAATGTACCCGAACTCGGTGCCGTCAAGGTGTTTCTGTTTGTTTTCCAGTCGATCGGTTCGGGCCTGATGGGAGGGCTGGTGCTCATGCCGAGGCTGGCCATCAGTGCCACCTGTATCGCCCTTCTCTATACCAAATTCCGTATGATGCTCTTTATTATGATTGAGGCACTCTCTACAGTTGTTTCTGCTTAACGCATAAGGAGACCTCTTGTGAAAGAGGGACTCTTTAAAATATTTTATTTGCGCTGCCTGTCAACCGATTCCACGCCGGGGGCGTTGTATAGAGTATGACATCACTTCATGGAGGTAACATGATGAAATATACAATAATCGCATTGGCAGCTATAGGCATGGTTCTGGCATTGAATCCACTGGCAGCCCAGGCTGATAATGACCGCGGCGATCGTATCGAACATCGTCTCGATATCAGGGGAGACCGAATCGACGCGCGTCTGGATCGAAAGGGAGAACGTATCGACAGACGATTTGACCGCGCTGCCGACCGGGCACGTGAGCATGAGCGTGAAGGGTTGGCGAACAGACTGGATCGCAAAGGCGACAGGGTGGAGCGCCACCTCGACCGCAAGGGAGACCGTATAAACCGGCATCTGGATCGTAAAGGCGAACGTATCGACGGCCGCTGGGATCGCTGGCAGCAGCACCAGACAGGGCATGCAAATGGCCGTGGTATCGTCCAGGGTCAGGGTGCTGCCTACGGAAAGGGAGTCGTACGTGGAGAGGGAACGGCATCCGGAACCGGCATGGTCATCTATCGTGACAGACAAGGGCATGTACGTACAAAACAGGGTACGGGTACGGTGCATGGCAGGGGCATTGCCATTGGCAAGGGAGGTGTGCGAGGGCATGGCATGGCCGCCGGGCGCGGGCATGCTGCCGGCCACGGCAAGGCATGGCGGCGTTAAGGCATTAGCTGTGAAAAAGATGCAGCCGTCGTGTGATGAGCAGTTTGGTGGTGAAATCGGGAGATGGCTCCCTCTGCTGGAGCCAGCCCCCGCTTCGATTGCGGGAGGATGCTCTGGACGCTGAACAGGAGCTGGATGCCTTTCTGGCAGGCGTGGAGAGGCGTGCGCTGCGCATGGCAGAGTTTGCGACCCGCAACCGCGATGATGCGCTTGAAATTGTACAGGAGGCGATGTTTGCTCTGGCCAGACGCTATGCTAAACGATCGCCTGAAACCTGGCCGCCACTGTTTCACCGTATTCTTCAAAACGGCATTCGTGACTGGCATCGGCGTCATGCCCGGCAGGCAAAACAGATGCGCTGGTTTGGCAGAGGCGGGGATGAACAGGATGAGGTTGAAGCAGTGCCGGCTTCGCTCGATCATGATCCGCTGCATCAGCTTGGCCTGTCCGACGCCGGCAGGCGGCTGGTGGATGCATTGCAGAAACTTCCGCTTCGGCAGCAACAGGTGTTCGTGTTGCGCGTCTGGGAGGGTTTGGATGTCAAGGCGACTGCAGAGGCGATGGGGTGTTCCTCCGGCAGTGTCAAAACACACTATGCCCGCGCCAATACAAAGTTAAAGGCGGAACTGGAGGGTTATTGGCCATGACAGAAAAAGAGCATGAATTTGAGCAGTTCGTCCGCACCGTATTGGACGAAAGCGTGGAGAAGATGGATGGCGTCAGCAGTGCAAGGCTGGCTGCAATGCGGCGCAGGGCAGTGAGTGCATCGAATGGCAGGTTGCCTCTCTGGATACCTTCTGCGTTACTGGGGGTGGCCATGGCGACACTGCTGATGATCTGGGTGATTCCACATCAACAGCTGGATGACGGTTTTGAAGTGGCCCTCGAAGAGATTGATATGCTTGCCTCGGAGGCGGATTTTGAACTGCTGGAAGAGATGGAGTTCTACCAGTGGCTGGAGAAAAACAGTGGCAGGAGTTAGGGCATGGCCCGTGTTGTTGGCTGCATGCCTTATCGGGGCACCATCCTATGCCCAGTATGGCTCAGGAGATGTTCCGACAGGAGGCAGCAGTCCGGCCAGTCACGAAGTGGTGGATATGGAACTGCTGGAGTTTATGGCTGACTGGCTGGGCGATGATGGCGAATGGATCAACCCTGAATCATTTGACAGTGAAGAAGATTCCGAGGAGGAGAGCTATGAAAATTAGAGTGGTGATACTGGCGCTTCTGATAAGCCTGGCAGGAGCATGTCCGGGCTTTGCCGATGAGGAGCGCCTGCCGTGGGCATCGCTTTCAGCGCAGGAGCAGACCATTCTGAAGCGTTTTCATGGTCGCTGGGATCAGTGGTCTGCCAAACGGCAGATGAAGATGCGCAGAGGCGCCCAGCGTTGGGCGGCCATGACGCCCCAGCAGCGGCAGCAGGCCAAAAAACGGTTCAAACGCTGGAAGCAGATGCCGCCTGAGAAGCGGAAATTGTTAAGAAAACGGTTTGAGCGGTTCCAGAGCCTGCCGCCGGAAGAGAGAGCGGAAATTCGCCGCAAGCGCCGGTGGTTCAAGCAGTTGCCGCCTGAGAAGCGTCATGAACTGCGCCAGCGCTGGAAAAAGATGAGTCCTGCCGAACGCCGGCAGTTACGGCAAAAATGGCACAAAGAGAGGCGGCAGTGAGCGAAGGTAAGGGGTTGCATCAGGGTGATTGAATCATTGCATCCGTACACTGTCAGACGTTTCTACAGGCGTTTAAGATAGGCAATAATGGCCTTTCGCTCTTCAGCATCCTTGATGCCAGGAAGGGCCATGCGGGTTTTCTTTTTAATACTGCGCGGATTTTCAATCCATTTGTCTATTGCCTCTTCCGTCCATGTTTCAAAAGGAACGCCGTCAATGCTGGGCGCCCTGCCGATGATGCCTTTCAGGGTTGGGCCGATCTTTCTGATATTCCGGTCCAGCGAATGGCAGGATGCGCACTTTCTTTTTGTCAGAGCTGCGCCTTCGGATGAGTCCAGCGCGATGGCTTTTAGCGTGCTGCCGATAACATCCTGAGATTGCTGTCCGGCGGTTTCATTCTGACTGCATGCCACAGGCAGGGTGGTTGCAACAAGCAGGGCAAGTATGTGAATGCGCATAGGTCATCTCCTGATGGTGATGTTGATGAAGTACTCATCAATGCTGAATGATATCACCTTTTATTCAAGCAATGGACTGACAAGATCAACGCCCATCAATGCCATCATCATGACAAAGGCGATGAGGGCAGCAATCAGCATAACGAGTGGAACCGCCATGATGAGGGTGGCGCTGCCGCTCTCCACGCCGACATGATAGACAAGCCCCCGCCAGCTGATCATAAGCTGCCAGATGATTGCCGGTATGAGCAGCAATGGCGAAAAATCCAGCAGGGCAGGCGTACTGGAATAGGCGGCAAGCTGAAATGCCGATGCATGTTCGAGTTCGTTGTCGGTGAAAAGGTTTACACACCAGTAGAGATAGCCGGCCCATAGCCATACAAAAAGAAACCCCAGCCCCTGCATGGCGGGAAAGATCGATATCATCTTTTCCTGATCGATCATGTAGCTGTCAACAAGTGCCGGTATCGAAAGAATAAGCAGAAGGAAGATGATGCTGTTGCGGTATTCCTCTGTTGTTTCAAGCGATTCAAAAAAGGTTCTGGGTTTGAATACAACGGAGCGTATGCAACCGGCCAGGCTGAATGCAATGGAGTCTGTGGTGAAATAACGCGGCATTGATCTCTCCTGTTTGATGCTTTTGATATGAATCTCATATGCAAGCATAACGGATGTACCGATGATTTCCATTCAACAATAGTGCATGCGAGTCATGATTTGAGTAGCCTTCGTCTCTTTGATTAAGGAACCTCACAAATGGAGTGTTGATGAGTCAGGTAAAACAGTCGCCCGGAGATATACCGGTTTTGTTGATCATTATGGATGGCTGGGGCATCGGCAGCGGTGGCCCTGAGGATGCCGTTGCGCATGCAAACACCCCTGTGTTTGATCGTTTGTGGAGCAACTATGCCCACACAACGCTGATGACACATGGCCCCTACGTCGGTCTGCCGGCCGCAAAAGATCTGGGCGGTTCGGAAGTAGGGCACCTGACGATGGGCGCGGGAAAGATTCTCGATCAGGGGCCGACACGCATCAACAAGGCGATAGCCAATGGTTCATTCTTTGCATCATCTGCGCTGCAGCAGGTCACTGAATGTTGTCAGAAGGGTGCGACCCTGCACCTGCTTGGCCTGCTTTCCGATGGCAATATCCACTCTCATATCGACCACTTTGTTGCACTGATCGACCATGCCTTCGAGAAGGGAGTGAAGCGGTTGCGCCTGCATGCACTGCTTGATGGCAGGGATGTCGGCATCCAGACGGCGGAAAAATATGTTGCCCGCATTGAAGAGGCGTTTGCCTGTATTAGTACGCAGGAGGGGTTTGACTATGCATTTGCTTCAGGCGGTGGCCGGGAGCAGGTAATCATGGATCGCGATCATAACTGGGCCCGGGTGGAGGCGGGGTGGAATGCCATGGTGCATGGACGCTCTCCGAACCGGTTCAGATCCATGCTTGAGGCGATCAACCACTTCCGCAAGGAGACTCCCGGCATTGTCGACCAGGATTTGCCGGGGTTTGTGATTGTGGATGGTGATGATCAGGCAACCGGCAGGGTGGCCGATGGTGATGCCGTGGTGATGGTCAACTTTCGTGGCGATCGCGCTATTGAGATCACCGAGGCCTTCTGTCTCGATGATTTCGACGGCTTTGACCGCGGCGGCGTGGATGGCAAGGGGCCGGATGTGCTCTATGCGGGCATGATGGTGTACGATGAGGATCGTAACCTGCCGGAGTTGCAGCTGATGGGGCCGACCAAGGTGGCCGAGCCGTTTGGCAAGCGGATTCTGCAGATGGGCATCAGGCAGTTCCGCTTGACTGAAACCCAGAAGTACCCGCATGTGACCTTCTTCTTTAACGGCGGTTACCGCAAACCCCTGGATGACGCCATGGAGGATTACATCCTGATTCCATCGGACAGGGGCATTTCGTTTGCTGATAAACCCGAAATGAAGGCTTACGAGATTGCCGACAGGGCTGTGGAGCTGATCGAATCGGGCCAGTATGGTTTTGGTCTGATCAATTTCGCCAATGCCGATATGGTCGGTCATTGTGGCCGTATTGAGCCTGCTATAGCTGCGATCGAGGCAGTGGACAGTGCTGTTGGACGCATTGTCGATGCGCTTGAGAGAGTGGGTGGAAAAGCCCTGATCACAGCTGATCACGGTAATGCCGAAGAGATGCGGATTGCAACGAGTGATGGTCATGAGGCGTCAACCAAGCATTCGATCAACCCGGTACCATGTATCCTGTTTGATCCGGCCTTTGACGGCTCCTATTCACTGCTGCAGCCATCCGATGCCAGTGGGGTTGCCGATACACCGGGCCTTTCCCATATTGCAGCCACGTTGTTTGAGATGATGGGTGTGGAAGCACCTGATGATCTGCAGACCTCTCTGTTACGATAACAGTGCGGCATTAAAGTTTTCTGCCACCATGACGATAGACAGGAGCTTATGCTTCTGAAATCTTCCGGCTGGAAAAAGCCCATTGCAGTGATGTTGGCCGGAGTGTCCCTGACCATGCTGGCCGGCATCTTCGCACGTGATTGGGAGGAATCCCATAACCTGAATGAGATCACCTTTCGCTCGGAAAGTCGGCTGGTGGCTTTCAGGAGTTCCATTCACGTCATGTTTAACACCGCCCGGCATATTCGCACTGCGATCCACAAAGAGCTGGTCGTTGAGCAAAATGACACGCTTGAGCGTGATGAATTTATTTCCATCGTGGAAAATTACCTGTCGGGACCCGAAAAAACAGCCATGCGCAGCATGGCCTGGCTGCCAAAAACGGCGGTTCCGGGGCAGGCAGCATTCCGTTATGAGGCCCTTTATGCCGTCAATACTCCCGGCTTTGGTATCAGTCCTGGTGAGGATGGCGCAGCAAATCCGACCCATCGGGCGCACATTCAGGCCGCAGCCGAATCCGGAATCGTGACTATGGACATGCATCTGGACAGAAGCTCGCATCAGATCGTTTCCATGTTTCTCCCCCTCTACCGCTCCAGCACACTGCTTCCTGATGAGCCGGGTGAAGATCTGTTGCTGGGGATTGTCTATTCCGAGTGGGATATTGGAGTGTTGCTGGAAGTAGCCAGCTCAAAAACACCTGTGAGTGGATTGGACTTTTACCTGCACAGTATGGAACCGGACGATGGGCCTCTGCTTATATATGAGCATAGATCCCGCTCCAGGGTGGCCACTGATACGGATATGCTACTTGAGCCTGTCTGGCATCACGATTTTGAGGTTGCCGAACACAGGTGGCGGCTAAGCTCTGTGCCATCACCTCAGTTTATCCACTCCCATCCGGTTGTGCTGGCATGGATAATTCTTCTCTTCGGCACGATTCTCTCTCTTGGCGCAGCATTTTATATTCACCGTGTCGGCATGCGCGAAGCTCTGGTCGAGCGGCAGGTGACATTGCGTACCAGAGAACTGGAACATAGCCAGCAGAGCCTTAAGGAGAGCCAGAGGATCGCACGTCTCGGAGGATGGGAGTGGACGATTTCAACAGGTGAGCTTAAATGGTCCGATGAAGTCTATCGCCTGTTTGGCTATGAGCCGCAGGCATTTGCAGCCAGCTATGAGCGGTTTCTGGAGGCCGTTCACCCGGATGACAGGGGAGTGGTGGAGAGGGCTGTTGAGGCAGCTCTGCAGGGAGATAAGTACGATGTTACCCACCGCATTCTTCTTCCGGATGGAGTGATCCGCTTTGTTCACGAGCAGGGCAGGGTTGAGTACGATGAGCATAACGTGCCTGTTCGGATGCTTGGTACAGTTCAGGATATTACCGAACAACGGCGGGCAGAGCGCAGACTGCACCGCCTGGCCATGGCCCTGTCGCATACGGTTGAGTTGGTTGTTATCACCAACAGGGAAGGCATTATCCGTTATGTGAATCATGCTTTTGAAAAGGTGAGTGGTTACAGCTCTGGTGAGGTGCTTGGGAAGCGCCCAAACCTGGTAAAAAGTGGCCGTCATCCGGATGAATATTATGCAGCGATGTGGAAGAAGATCAGCAGGGGTAAATCATGGTCCGGCTCTTTTACAAACCGGAAAAAATCGGGTGATCTTTATGAGGTGGAGCAGACTATTTCACCAATTTTTGATCCTTACGGGGAGATTAACGGTTATGTGGCTATACAGCGTGATGTGACCGAAGAGCGCAAACATCAGGCCAAGATGGAGCATACCCAGCGGCTTGAATCTCTGGGCGTGCTTGCCGGCGGCATCGCCCATGATTTTAACAATCTTCTCACCTCCATCATGGGTAATATCAGCCTTGCCAGAAGAAAACAGAGGCAGGGTTCCGCAGAAGTGATTACGCATCTGGAACGCGTTGAGAAGGCAAGTGAAAGTGCTGCCGAACTTTGCAGGCAGATGCTGGCCTATTCGGGTCAGGGAAATTATCTGCGTGAGTGGTTTGACCTGAATGAGATCATTCAGGAGATGACAGCACTGCTGCAGGTTACATTAAGCAAGAAGGTTACACTGAAGCTGGCGATAGGCCCGTGCAATTGCATGATTCATGGTGACAAATCCCAGGTTCAGCAGGTGGTGATGAATCTTGTTATCAATGCTTCTGAAGCGATTGAGGAAACCGGCAGGACAGGGGAGGTGCATCTTTCGACCCGGGTGGTCGAAATGGGCGACAACAGCTTTGAAAATTGTTTCTATCATGACACTGAAAAGCCGGAGCCTGGCCCCTATTTATGCCTGACCGTTAGTGACAACGGCTGCGGTATGGATGATGAGACCCGGTTAAAGATGTTCGATCCGTTCTTTACAACAAAGTTTGCCGGCCGTGGCCTGGGAACAAGTGCCATACTTGGTATTGTGAAGTCACATCATGGTGCCTTGGCATTTGAAACGGAAGTCGATAGGGGAACAACATTCAGGGTCTATTTCCCCTGCCGCAAGGAGCAGGCGGTTACTGAAGAGAGTAGTAAACAGGCTCATGCCCGGCCGCAGCATACCGACCTGAAAGGCAAGACGGTGCTGCTCATCGATGATGAGGAGACCATTCTGGAAACAACAGGCCTGATGCTGGAAGAGTTGGGTTGCGAGGTGAAGTGTACCGCAAGTGCCACCGAGGGCATTGATCTGTATGCACAAAACAGCCGTGATATTTCACTGGTCATACTGGATATGACCATGCCGGAAATGGATGGACTCGCCTGCGCAGCCAGGCTGTTTGAAATCAATGCGAATGCGCCCATTGTGTTGTCTTCCGGCTACAGCAGGGAGGTGCTGGAGGAGCTGAGCGGAAGCATGAAATTCTCCGGTTTTCTGCAAAAGCCCTACTTCCAGAATCAACTGGCCACACTTGTTCAGGATTTGCTCGGATCGTCTCCGATGAAGTCGTAAAAGGGCCATGGAAGGGCTTTTTACGAATGCATCATCTCTGTGGCGGGCTTATGCCAGCAGCGTTTCAATCTCCTCGCGGCTCAATTTGCCGGGCAGTCTTGCGCCAAGCCGGGATACAATGCGGGCAGCAGCGTGGCTGCCAAGGTGGCCCGCCTGTTTCCATGTCAGGCCGTTGGTGATGCCGTATAGCAGACCAGCTGCATACATGTCTCCCGCGCCAGTGGTGTCAATGGCATCGACCTCGATGCCCTCAATGGCAATTACCTCGCCCTGATGCATGAGGATGGAGCCGTTCTTTCCCAGTGTAAGCGCGACATTCTCGCACTGTTTGTGAATCATATGAGCGCACTCCACCGGGTCATCGTGGCCGGTCAGGGCTTTTGCTTCCGCCTCGTTGCAGAAAAGAAGATCCACAGGCCCTTCGATGAGCGCCCTGAACTCGTCGCGGCAGATATCGATCAGAAACGGGTCGGAAATGGTCAGTGCAACCTTCACCCCATGCTCTTTGGCCATTTTAATGGCCTGGTAGGCTGCCTCTCTGGTTGAGTCGCCTGCAAAGAGGTAGCCCTCAATATAGACATATTTGGCCTTGGCAATCTCTTCAGCCTGAATGTCCTCTGCAGAGAGGGAGCCTGAGATGCCCAGATGGGTCAGCATGGTGCGCTGTGCATCAGGGGTGATCAGTACAACACAGGTTCCGCTCGCGCCCTCTCCTGCCGGGACTTCAATGGCAATACCCAGTTGCCGCATCTCATGAAGGTACTGTTTGCCGAAGGCATCACTGCCGGTTTTACCTGCATAGGCCGCTTTTCCGCCCATATCGGCAATGCCGACGATGGTATTGGCTGCAGAGCCACCGGAGCAGTAGTTCACCTTATGATCAGCCAGTGCGTCCAGGATGGCCTGTTGCCGCTCAGGCTCGGTCAGGGTCATAATGCCCTTCTCAATGCCATGCTGTTCGAGGAATGCATCATCACAACGCACCTGCAGATCCATAATCGCATTGCCTACACCAAAAACATCATAGTTCATTATCACTATCCTCTTTATTCCTGACCGGCAACCGTCATGTCGGAAATTGCGATACTGGGCACGGCCGTGGAGCCGAACCATGTCAGATCGGAACCAAGATGAGAAATATTGGCAAACATCTCTTTCAGGTTGCCGGCAATGGTAATCTCATTGACCGGCTGTCTGATCTCACCATGCTCGATCAGGAAGCCTGCCGCCCCGCGCGAATAGTCACCGGTTACACCATTAATGCCAAAGCCCATCATCTCGGTTACCAGAAGGCCTGTGCCAATCTCTTTTAGCAGTGCCTCCGTATCCAGTTCACCCGGCTGCAGAATCAGGTTGGAGGGACCGATGGAGATGTCTCCGGTCAATCCCCGTCTGGCATGTCCCGTGGCTTCGGATTTCAGCCGTGCTGCCGCATAACGGTCTGTCAGGAAACCGGTTAATCGACCGCTATCAATAATGGTACGTTTGTGGCAACGGCTTCCTTCACCATCAAACAGCCGGTTGCCCAGACCATCGGCATGATCCGGATCGTCGATGATGTGAACAGAGTCAGGGAAAATCATCCGGCCATTGCACTCTGCCAGAAAAGAGCGATTCTGCAGCACTGCCCTGCCATTAATCGCAGCAGCCAGATGACCGAGAATCGAAGTGGCCATGCGCGGCTCAAAAACAACCGTTGTCTGCCGCGTGGCAATACTTTTGGAACCCATACGCCGAATGGCCCGCTCTGCCGCCTCCTGGCCGATCAGCTGCGGCTCCTTCAGCTTCTCAAGTTTTCGGACACGCGAGTAAGCATAGTCGCGCTGCATGGCATCACCCGAGCCGGCAATGACAGAGAGACTCAGGCCCAGCGATGACTTGCTGTATTCGCCGGTGAAGCCATCGGCACAGGCATAGGCCACATGTGTGCTGCCAAAGCCTGCCTCGGCACCTTCACTGTTCCGGATCTTCCCTGAATATGCAAGAGCTGCCGCTTCACATTCAAGGGCTGCTCTTTTTGCAGCTTCAAGTGTCCACTCGCTTTCAGCCTGATACCTGTCAGCCCACGCTGTCAGCTCCTCGCGGCTTGGGTGTTCTGCACCCGACGGTGGCATGGCATCCGGATCGGCAGCAGAAATCTTTGCCATGCCGATCACCTGATCCACCAGAGATTTCATACCGTTACCGGATAGGTCGGAACTGGATGCCGATGCAAATGCAAGACCATCAGCCGTTTCAACAAATACGCGCAGCCCGATGGCACGCGAATCTTCATGCTCGACCGTCTCAATCTGGCTGTTGCGAACCCGGATATTTTCTCCGATATCAGTCACTGCCAGCGCATCCGCATCCGTGGCCCCCGCTGCCCTGGCCATCTCAACAAGCCGGCTGGCGATCTCTTTGATATCGCTCTCTGTTTGCGGGTTGCTCATGTCTCCGTACCTCCCACAACCATCTCGTCAATTTTCAGGGTTGGCTGGCCGACACCGACAGGTACTGACTGGCCGTCCTTGCCGCAGGTGCCGACACCGGGGTCCAGCTTGAGATCATGCCCGATCATGGAGACGCGGGTCAGCACATCCGGACCGTTGCCGATCAGGGTTGCCCCTTTGACCGGCGCCTTGATCTCACCGTTTTCAACGAGATAGGCCTCGGAGGTGGTGAAAACAAACTTGCCGGAGGTGATGTCAACCTGGCCTCCACCGAAATTGACGGCATAAAGACCATATTTGAGTGAGGACAGGATCTCTTGCGGATCATCGTGACCGGCCAGCATGAAGGTGTTGGTCATGCGTGGCAGTACCGGATGAGCATAGGATTCACGCCGGCCATTGCCGGTCGGCTCCATACCCATCAGGCGAGCATTCTGCCGATCCTGCATGTAACCCGTTAATATGCCGTTCTCAATCAGGGTGGTGCGGCGGGTCGGTGTACCCTCGTCATCCATATTGAGCGAGCCACGCCGCTCAGGCATTGTGCCATCATCGACCACCGTTACACCGGCTGCGGCAACACGTTCACCGATACGTCCCGAGAAGGCAGAGCTTCCCTTGCGGTTGAAATCGCCTTCCAGCCCATGGCCGATGGCCTCGTGCAGCAGTACACCCGGCCAGCCGGGTCCCAGTACCACCGGCATCGGGCCGGCAGGTGCTGCAATGGCATCCAGATTGAGCAGGGCAAGGCGTACTGCCTCGCGGGTCAGGCGTTCAGCTTCATTACCTGTCAGCAGATGTGCAAGATCAAAACGGCCGCCACCGCCGGCTGAACCGGTTTCCCGTTTGCCGTTTTGCTCGACAACAACAGAGACATTGAGGCGGACAAGCGGACGATGATCACTCAGTAGTGTACCATCCATGCGCACAAGATGAACACTTTTAAAGGATGCCGAGACATTGGCAAATACCTGCTTGACCCTCGGGTCGATGCTGCGGGCCAGCCTGTCCAGCTTCTCCAGCAGCGCCTTGCGTTCCGGCATTGATGCCGTGAGTGCCGGGTTAACCGGGCGGTATAACTGATGTTGCGGCTGATCTGTATGAATTGATACGGAATTGCTTTTGCTGCCGGACTCGGCAATGGCACGTGCCGCACGGGCGCAATCCATCAGCGCCGGATTTTCCAGTCTGTCCGTGTAGGCGTGGCCGGAGACCTCGCCCCTGATGACCCGGGCGCCGATGCCTTGACGGGTGCTGGCTGATACATGTTTGACGCGCCCCTCTTCAAGGGCCAGGGATTCGCTTGTGCTCTGTTCGATGTAAAGATCAGCATCATCGGCGCCTGCCGGCACCATGTTATCCAGCATTTGGGTAAGGGTTTCCTGTGCGACAGGCAGTTCAGTCAGTTTCATGGGAGCCAATCGTTCATGCGTACCTGTCAGTGTCAAGGATGACGCGTGGCAGATTGGTGCTAGTCTCTTTCGCATGCAGTTGTTAAAAAAGGTGAATGATCAGACCAGCCTGCAAATTTTGTGTGATCTGCTCGATTCCGGTGGCATCAGCTATCGTGTGGAGGGTGCGGGCATGAATTCACTGATGCCGCTGCCGGGGCTGATTGAGGCGCGTGTTCTGGTGGGTGATGGGGATATCGTTGCGGCACAAGTCTTGTTGGCCGATATCGAGGGAGAGGAATCAGATGCTTAAGGGTGCATGGGCACTGGTGAAGGGCTTCCATCTGCTGTTGAGTGAGCAACAGTTGCGCCGCGTGTTATGGCGTATGCTGCTGTTGCTGTTGGCACTGTTTCTCATGCTTACCGTGGGTGTGTTTGAGCTCTCAACTGCGATTGCAGAGCGTTTCATCCCGACAGGCGATGCCTGGTATATCGATCTCCTGGCATGGTTACTCTCACTCTTCGCCATGATACTGGCGCTGGCTGTCGGCATTGTCAGTTTTGTAACGCTGGGCTCAATCGCGGTAGCCCCATGGCTGGATGAGCTCTATGTAAGGGTCGGCAAGCTGGAAGGGGCAAGCCCTGAACAGAGCATACAGCCATGGTGGAGGAGTGTTGCCAGTTCGCTGTGGAACAGTGTGATGCCTGTAGTTGCATTTATCCCCTGGGCTCTGCTTGCGGGTCTGCTGCTTCTGGTTCCCATTTACGGTACGATTGTCGCTACTCTGGTCTGGGGCTATGCAGGGCTGAAGCTGCTCAGTTTTGAATTCATGGATACGCCGGCATCATTCCAGGGCTGGGGGTGGTCGGAGCGCAAAGCGCATCTTGAGCAGAAGAGATGGTATTATATGGGCTTTTCCGGCCTTGCCATGTTGCTGCTAATTATACCGGGAGTAAACTTGCTGGTGCTTCCTGCGGCAGTTGTTGCCTTGGCCAGGGAGCACTGATTAAATACATCTCCGTATTTGGCTGGCGCGTTCGTGGCCGGTATGGAAGCAGTGATTTAATCAGCCTCTCCTTAGGTGTTAATGGACTCCAGTCTTTCAGCGAACTGTTCGTAGCGAAACGGCTTATCGAGAATGTTGAGCTTTTCACCCTTGAAACGCTTTTTCAGCTCTTCTCCAAACCCTGTAACGAAGAGGATACTTTGTGTCATCAGTGGTTGAGCTTCTTTCAAAGTGTCATAAATCTCATCGCCCTGAAGCTTGGGCATACGAACATCCAGGATGATCACATCATAGTAAGCTCCGCGGACACTGACTTCATACATTCCTTTGACAGGGTCGCAGATACTTGTCAGTTCGATGGAGATGTTATTCTCCTTTTCATACCGTTTCAGGTACGATGAAATGATGGCCTGCAATGAATCTTCATCTTCAATAGCCAGAACCTGCATTGCCATATCCCCCTGTATATTCACTTGTTATTCGAATGGGAGTATAGTATGAGCGTAGAGCAAGATCAATTTGCTCATCTCCGCTTTGCCGGTTTGTTGTGTGGGCTGCCTTCCGGTTACCGGTTGGGCAGGCTGAGTAATGCTTTGGCATGATTCAGAACAAAGTTTTTGAATGCTTCAGGGATGGCCGCAAAACGCTTGCCCTCGCGGTGGACGATGTGCCATTGCCGTATAATTGGAAAATCTTCGACATTGAGTATAACCAGCCGCTTCAGGGCCAGTTCCATCTCCAGTGTGTGAAGGGAGACAATGCCGAGGCCAAGTTCGGCCATGACCGCCTGTTTAATAGCTTCGGAGCGGTTCATCTCCATGCCGGCCGGCAGTTCGAGATTATGCGCGGAGAAGAAACGATCTACGGCGATACGCGTACCGGAGCTTTTTTCACGCACAATAAATGTTTCATTCTGCAGCTCTTCAAGGGAGATGTTTCTCTTTCTGGCAAGCGGATGAGAGGGGGCTGCAATAGCTACCAGCGGATTGTCCATGAACGGGATACCAACAAGATTACGGTCTTGTGGCGGTCGCCCCATGATGGCCATATCGGTCGTGTTGTTTTCCACTGCGCTGATCAGGCCGGCGCGATTGGTTACATCAAGGTTCACTTTCGCATTCGGATACTTCTGATGAAAGGCGGCTATGAGTTGCGGGGCAAAGTAGTTGGCGGTGGATGCCATGGTCAGATGCAGCTTGCCGCGCTTGAGGCCTTTTAACTCTTCGATAACCTGTGCAGCCTCCTCCAGTTGCTGACGTATGTTTTGTGCATAATAGAGCAGTTCAAGCCCCGCTTCTGTCGCTGTGACCTGTTTGCCATCGCGTTCAAACAGGGGGAGTCCGGTCTGCTCCTCCATCTGCTTGATCTGCATGGATACCGCCGGTTGAGTCATGAACAGGGCTTTGGCAGCATCGGTGTAACTGTGGTATTCGATAACGGCTTCAAGGATCTTCATCTGCTTGAGTGTAATATTCATCCGCACATCCCATAAGAAATATTTATGGACCACATCATAACCTTTGATTTTACATTATGGAATAACTTCCTAGAGTTCCCGTCGTCGCCAAAGAGGTCTAGGATCCTCCTTCGCGAGAGAAAGAGCTCTTCATGGGTTACTATTCAACAAATTATTTTGGAGGGATTCTCTAATGGATCAATCGAATCGTTACGCCGATCTTAGTCTGAATGAAGCAGACCTGATCGCAGGCGGCAAGCATCTGCTGGCCGCATATAAATTAAAGCCAGCCAAAGGCTACGGCTTTTTGGAAGTGGCTGCGCACGTTGCCGCTGAATCTTCAACCGGTACCAACGTAGAGGTATCCACCACGGATGATTTCACCAAGGGTGTGGACGCGCTGGTTTACGAAGTTGACGAGGCAGCCTTTGGCGATGAGGGCGGCTTGATGAAGATCGCCTACCCTGTTGAGCTGTTCGACATTAACATCACCGATGGCAACTACATGGTTTCCCAGATGTACTCCCTGATTCTGGGTAACAACCAGGGTATGGGTGATCACGAAGGCCTGCGTATGCTCGACTTCATGGTGCCTGAGAGCATGGTCAGGAAGTTTGATGGCCCGAATGTTAACATCTCCCATATGTGGAAGCTGCTAGGTCGTCCTGAAGTGGATGGCGGCTATATTGCCGGTACGATCATCAAGCCGAAGCTGGGCTTGCGTCCGAAGCCGTTTGCCGAAGCTGCATATCAGTTCTGGCTGGGCGGCGACTTTATCAAGAATGATGAGCCGCAGGGCAACCAGACCTTCTGTCCGATGAAGGAAGTGATACCGATGGTCGTTGATTCCATGGATCGTGCCCAGCAGGAAACCGGCGAGGTGAAGCTGTTCTCCGCCAATATTACAGCTGACTGCTATAAGGAAATGATCGCACGTGGTGAGTATCTGCTGGAGCAGTTCGGCAAGATCGGCGCCGAAAAGCAGGTTGCCTTCCTGGTTGATGGGTTCGTAACCGGCGTTCACGGTGTAACCACATGCCGCCGTCACTTCCCGGACACCTTCCTGCACTATCACCGTGCCGGCCATGGTGCTGTAACCTCCTACAAGTCACCTATGGGTATGGATCCGCTGGTATTCATGAAGTTTGCCCGTCTGATGGGCGCTTCCGGTATCCACACCGGCACCATGGGCTACGGCAAGATGGAAGGTCGTGGCGATGAGCGCGTACTGGCCTACATGCTGGAGCGCGACGAGTGCATGGGTCGCTACTTCAACCAGAAGTGGTATGGCATGAAGTCTACGACGCCGATCATTTCCGGCGGCATGAATGCTCTGCGTCTGCCAGGCTTCTTCGAGAACCTGGGCCACGGCAACGTGATCAACACTTGCGGTGGTGGTTCCTACGGCCACATCGACAGCCCTGCTGCCGGTGCGAAGTCCCTGAGCCAGGCCTACGAGTGCTGGAAGTCGGGTCAGGACCCGATCGAGTATGCCAAGACTCACAATGAGTTTGCGCGTGCATTCGAATCCTTCCCGGGCGATGCCGACAAGATATTCCCGGGCTGGCGCGAAAAGCTGGGCGTACACAAATAAGCCCTGACTTTCGAGTCGATACATATAAAAAGGCCTCCGCGAAAGCGGGGGCTTTTTTGTGCGAATAGCAATGGAAAGGATCGGACACGTTTGACAAAGAGCCGTGGAAAATACTAGGGGGAAGCCGTGCCTGTTAGTCCAGAGCCTCAGTAATCTGTGAGTGTGTCTATACCTTATACTTTTCTTCGTGTTTTAGCCGCTATCAATGGCGGTAAGGATGCCTCGAATGATATCTGTGGGGGAGGGCGGGCAACCCCGGATTACCACATCCACAGGAATAATATCGCCGACCGCCCCTGCAATGGCGTAATTGTCGCGTCCGAACAGACCACAGTTGGCGGCGCAGTCACCTGTAGCAACGACCAGTCCCGGCTTCGGCATTGCTTCATAAGTCATTTTCAATGCGGTTTCCATATTGCAGCTGACCGGCCCTGTCACCAGCAGCATATCGGCAAAGCGAGGACTGGCCGTATAGTGGATGCCGAAGCGTTCAATATCATAATAACAGTTGTTAGTGGCATGAATCTCCAGTTCACAGCCGTTGCAACTACCTGCATCCACGGCGCGAATGGCCAGTGAACCCTGAAAATATTTTTTGATCAGAGGCTCCAGCGCCTGTCCAATGTGTTCGATTTCAGTTTCTGCCTGAGCCAGTGGCTCGGTTTTGACTCCGGTGAACAGTGATTTGCTGAGTAGTCGTAGCATTAGAGGTCATTCCCCGAATAAGAGCAGTTGAACGATTTATTATTGAGAGGGAAATCAGGCACTGGCACATGGCGAACAGCCAGTTCCAGTCCCAGCCAGTTGACTTCCGACGGATCATGTAGCGTGCAGCGATCAATCCTGCCGTCTGCACCAAAACGAATCCAGCAGGTGATTTTACCCCGCCACGATTCGATAGAAGCAAGACCGGATATACCTGCCTCCGGTGTCTGCCAGTCCGCTTTCAAATTACCGCTCGGTAGATCGCGCAGCAGCAATTCAATCAGACGCGCTGCTTCGGCGATCTCTTCAAAACGCACCCAGATCCGCGTGGCCACATCGCCGAGTTTGCCCAGCGGCACTTTCAGATCGAGCCGGTCATAAGGCGGATAGGCCTCCTCTACACGCTCATCAGCGTACACTCCCGATGCGCGACCTACATAACCGGTCAGGCCGATGGATTTGGCATCTTTAATTGAAATGACACCGGAACCAATGACGCGCTCCTGAATACCGGCATGGTCAGCATAGATCGAACGCAATTGTTCCACTTCAATAGCCAGTTCCTGTGTCTGCTGCAATAAACGATGACACTGCCCCGCATCCATATCGAAGTTAACTCCGCCCGGTGTAATTAGATCCATCATCAGCCGGTGGCCAAACAACTCCATGTGCAGACGGGCCATATCTTCACGCAAGCGCTGCATTTGCGCATGCATAAAAACAAAAGCGGCATCGTTGCAGATGGCACCGATATCACCGATATGGTTGGCCATGCGTTCACGCTCGCAGAGTATGGCGCGCAAGGCGCTGGCTCGGGCAGGAATCTCAATACCTGTCATCTGTTCACAGGCTCGGGCGAAGGC
>CAZLJF010000024.1:0-27106 GCA_964559845.1 uncultured Zetaproteobacteria bacterium
CCATGGATGTTGAGCTGATCACACCGATCGCCATGGATAAAGAGCTGCGTTTCGCAATTCGTGAGGGTGGCCGTACTGTTGGTGCCGGTGTCGTCACCAGTATTACTGAGTAAGGGGGCTATTGTGGCAGCTACTCAAAGTATTCGTATTCGTCTGAAGGCATTCGATCATCGTATCCTCGATAAAAGTGCGGAAGATATTGTGGCAACTGCCAAGCGTACAGGTGCCGAGGTTCGTGGGCCTATCCCGATCCCGACCCGTATCAGGAAGTTTTGCGTGATTCGTTCGCCGCATAAATACAAAGATTCACGTGAGCAGTTCGAGATCCGCACGCACAAGCGCCTGCTGGATATTGACAAGCCGACTCCACAGACTGTGGATGCACTGATGAAACTTGATCTTCCATCCGGCGTGGATGTTGAGATCAAGCTGTAACGGGGAGATTATCATGAGTGGATTGATCGCCCGTAAAGCGGGCATGACCCAGATTTTTGATGAACGCGGCTCCGCAATTGCGGTAACTGTGCTCAATGTTGAACCGTGCAAGGTCATTGCACGCCGTACTGCCGAAAAGGATGGTTATGATGCCATTCAGGTTGGTCATGGTGCTGCCAGGCGTCACAATTCCCGTGCGCTGCAGGGTCACTACGCCAAGCATGGTCAGGAAGTGATGGGCGGTTTACGTGAATTTCGTGTTGCCGCTGATGCCGAGTTTGAGCCCGGCCAGGAGTTAAAAGCAACCATGTTTGAGGTAGGGCAGAAGCTGGATATTGTCGGCACCTCAAAGGGTCGCGGCTTTGCCGGCGTAATGAAACGCTACAACTTCGGTGGCGGACGTGCGACTCATGGGGCTGAAAAGGTGCATCGCCAGATGGGTTCAACCGGTCAGTGCCAGTGGCCCGGTCGTGTTTTTCCGGGCAAGAAGATGCCGGGTCACTATGGTGCCGAGCGTGTCACTGTTCAGAACATCGAAGTGATTCGTATTGATGAAGAAGAGAATCGTATCCTGGTCAAGGGTGCAGTTCCCGGAGCCAAGAACGGCCTGCTGGAACTTCGCTCTGCCGTGAAGGGAGCATAATGATGGCAAAGATCGATATTGTTGATCAGGCCAACAGGAAGGTTGGCACGCGTGAACTCAATGCTGCTGTGTTCGGTCTCGATGCAGACGCAGGTTTTGTTCATCGTGTATATACTTCACTGGCAAGTGCCCAGCGTTTTGGTCATTCAAAGACCAAATCCCGCGGCGAGGTTTCCGGTGGTGGTAAGAAGCCGTTCAGGCAAAAGGGAACAGGGCGTGCTCGTCAGGGTTCAACTCGTGCAACCCAGTTGCGTCACGGTGGTATCCCGCATGGCCCTAAAGGCAATAGCAGTTTCACATCACGTGTAAACAAGAAAGAGCGTCAGCGCGCAGTTCGTCTGGTTCTTTCCGATGCTTTTCGTGAAGGGCGTCTGATTGTGCTTGATAAATTCGAGCTGGATGCACCAAAAACAAAGGATTTTGTGACTGTGGCGGATGCATTGTCCGTATCTTCCGGCCTTTATGTTTTGGCTGAAGCGAACAGGGCAGTTGAGCTTTCCGGTCGTAATATTCCGAACACCAAGGTTGTTCTGAATGGTCAGATGAACCTGCATGATCTTCTGAAATATGACCATGTTGTCATGACAGAAGCGGCCGTGGCAAAGATTGAGGAGAGTTTGGCATGAGTGCGAATTACGAACATTTCAACACATTGCGCCAGCCGGTCATTACCGAAAAGAGCTATGCGGCTTCCGGCGATGCCAACCAGTACACATTCCGTGTTGCGCGTGATGCGACCAAGCAGCAGATCAAGGCTGCTGTCGAAGCGATTTTCGAAGTTGATGTCGAGAAGGTTCAGGTCATCAACGTACCGGGCAAGGAGAAGCGCCGTGGCTATCATCAGGGGCATCGTCCCGGATACCGTAAGGCAATGATCCGTCTGGCTGAAGGTCAGACTCTTGAAGTGGCAGAAGAGGCATAAACGATGGCACTGAAAGTATTTAAACCAATGACCAATGGCGCGCGCGGACGTGTGGCCGTTGTAAATCCGGATCTGCATAAAGGAGCGCCTGAAAAGAGTCTGACCCAGGGACTGACCAAATCCGGTGGGCGCAATAACAATGGCCGTGTAACTTCGGCCCATCGTGGCGGCGGGCACAAGCGTCTCTACCGCATGGTTGATTTTAAGCGTGACAATTTTGGTGTCGAAGGTAAGGTTGCGCGCATCGAATACGATCCTAACCGTTCGGCATATATTGCTCTGGTCGTATTTTCCAATGGCGACAAGCGTTACATCCTTGCACCGCAGGGCCTGCGTCCGGGTGACACGGTGATGTCTGGTCCGGATGCTGAAATTCGTCCGGGTAATGCATTGCCGCTGAGCAATATCCGGGTTGGTACGATGTTGCATAATATTGAGATGCGCCCTGGCAAGGGCGGACAGATGGGCCGCAGTGCAGGTGTCGGCATTCAGTTGATGGGTAAGGAAGGAGATAAGGCTATCCTGAAGCTCCCGTCCGGCGAATTTCGTCGCGTAGAGATTCGCTGTATGGCGAGCATCGGTGTGATGGGCAATGCCGACCATTCCAATCGCAAGGTTGGCAAGGCTGGTCGCTCCCGCTGGCTGGGTATCCGTCCAAATGTGCGTGGTGTGGCGATGAACCCGGTTGACCATCCGCATGGTGGTGGTGAAGGCCGTACGTCCGGTGGTCGTCATCCCGTAACCCCATGGGGTGTACCGACAAAAGGTCATAAGACACGTAAGAAGAACAAGGCGTCGAATCGTGATATTATTCGCCGCCGTAATCAGAAGTGAGGTAAATCATGGCGCGTTCACTGAAGAAAGGGCCATACATCGAGCCTTCTTTGGCTAAAAAGGTTCAGGCGGCTCAAGAAGGCAACAAGGGAGTGATCAAGACATGGTCACGCCGCTCTACAATCTCACCTGATTTCGTGGGATTAAACTTTGCAGTGCATAATGGCAACAAGTTTGTTCCTGTGCATGTGACGGAGAATATGGTTGGCCACAAACTGGGCGAATTTTCGCCGACCCGTACCTATTATGGTCACGGCGCTGATAAAAAGGCCAGGAAGAAGAGGTAAGAGCGATGAGTGAAGAAGTGCGCGCTCTACAGAAAGATGCGCAGATCAGTGCCCAGAAGGCCCGCTTGATGGCGGATGCTATTCGTGGCTTGACAGTCGACCGTGCTCTGGCAGTGCTTGCATTGTCACCGAAGAAGTCGGCCAGGCTGATCGAAAAGGTTCTGAAATCTGCTGTCGCCAATGCCGAGCAGAACAATGGTCTGGATGTCGATAGCCTTTTTGTTTCAACTGTAAAGGTTGATGAAGGTGCAGTTTTGAAGCGCTATCGTCCGAAAGGCATGGGTCGTATGCGTCAACGCTTCCGCCGTCGTAGTCACATTACTGTGGCTGTGGCTGAGCGCGGTTAAAGGAGCTCTTAGATGGGACAGAAGGTTAATCCAATTGGTTTCCGCGTCGGCATTACCCGTGGCTGGGAATCAGTCTGGTATGCAGAGAAGAATTTTGGTGAGCAGTTGCGCGATGATATTCGCATGCGTCGTTATGTGAAGGATCGTTTGAAGCATGCCGGCATCTCCAGAATTATTATTGAACGCCCGGCCGACAAGGTGAAGTTGACCGTGCATACTGCCCGTCCAGGCGTTGTGATTGGCAAGAAGGGTGCAGAGATCGAGGCGCTGCGCCAGGATCTGGCTAACAAGTTTGGTCAGCAGGTGGATGTGTATATCGTTGAGATTCGTCGTCCGGAAGCGGAAGCGCAACTGGTGGCCGAAAATATAGCCTTTCAGCTCGAGAAGCGTATCGCATTCCGTCGCGCCATGAAGCGCGCCATGCAGGGTGCATTGCGTATGGGGGCGAAAGGTATCAAGGTTCAGTGTTCCGGGCGTCTTGGTGGTGCGGATATTGCACGTATTGAAGGTTACCGTGAAGGCCGCGTTCCGCTGCATACCATGCGTGCGGATATTGATTACGGCTTTGCAGAAGCAAAGACCACATATGGAATTATCGGCGTGAAGGTCTGGGTGTTCAATGGCGAGAAGCTTGGCAACGCTGATGAGACCGAAGCGTAAAGAGGTTTGTAGATCATGTTGCAACCTAAGAAAATTAAATGGCGTAAGCATCATAAAGAGCTGCGGCGCATTCGCGGTATCAGCGAACGTGGTGCCAGCCTGAACTTTGGCGATTTCGGTTTGAAGGCAATGGAGCCTGGTCGTATCACGGCACGCCAGATTGAAGCAGCCCGTATTACCATGACCCGTCATATCAAGCGTCAGGGTCGTGTGTGGATCCGTATGTTTCCGGATCTGCCTGTATCCAAGAAACCCGCCGAAGTACGTATGGGTAAGGGTAAGGGTTCGCCGGAATACTGGGTGGCCGCTGTAAAGGCTGGCCGTATCCTTTATGAGATGGATGGTGTTGATGAGGGGCTGGCACGTGAGGCACTGACTCGTGCTGCCGCCAAGCTTCCGATTCGTACCAAGATTGTTGTTCGTGGAGTTGGACGATGAAAGCGAAGGAGTTACGTGAACTTTCCGATTCCGATCTGAAAGAGCGTGTCAATGAACTGGCTGCTGAAGGCATGAAGCTACGCTTCCAAAAGGCTACCATGCAGTTGACCAATACAGCACGTGTTGGCCAGGTGAAGCGTGAAATTGCTCGCATCAAAACAATTCTGGCTGAACGCGGTTAAGGGGTTAGATGATGTCTGAAGCAAGTAATAAGCGTCGTCTTGAAGGTGTCGTGGTGAGTAATAAGGGTGAAAAGACCATTGTTGTTCAGGTGGAGCGTAAGTTTCTGCATCCGCGCTATCGCAAGACTGTTCGTTCGCATAAGAAATATATGGCGCACGATGCTGAAAACAGCTGCAATATCGGCGATACGGTTCGTATTGTTGAGTCTGCGCCAATTTCGCGCCGCAAGCGTTGGGTGATGGAAGCAGTTGTAACCCGCGCTGAGCAGTTGTAAGCGAGGTATAAGCGATGATTCAGAATGAGAGCGTTCTAGAAGTTGCGGATAACTCCGGTGCCCGCAAGGTTGCCTGCATCAAGGTGCTCGGCGGTTCCAAACGTCGTTATGCCCGCGTTGGCGATGTGATCGTTGTGGCTGTGAAGGATGCGGCGCCTGGTGGCAAGGTGAAGAAGGGCGATGTACAACGTGCTGTTGTGGTTCGTACTGCCAAAGAGTTTCGCCGTAAAGATGGCAGCTCTATCCGCTTTGATGAAAATGCGGCTGTGTTGCTGACGAAGCAGGGCGAACCAATTGGCACTCGTATTTTTGGCCCTGTGACGCGTGAACTGCGCAGCAAGGGTTATATGAAAATTATTTCTCTGGCTCCAGAAGTTCTGTAACCAGGGAAGGTGAGGCAAAAGATGGCGACAAATATCAAGTCCCGAATCCGCCGTGATGATGAGGTGGTTGTGATTGCAGGCCGCGACAAGGGTGCGCGTGGTAAGGTGATTCGTGTAATTCCTGCCGATGGCCGGGTGTTGGTGAACAAGGTCAACATGATCAAGCGTCATACGCGTCCGACTCCGAATAGTGCCGGAGGCATTATTGAGAAGGAGGCTCCGATCGCAATTTCCAACGTGCAGTACTACTGCTCGAATTGCGATGCCGGCGTGCGTCTTGGCGCAAAACAACTTGAAGATGGACGCAAGGTTCGCACCTGCCGTAAATGCGGCGAAGTGCTGGATCGCTAGGAGCTGAAGTGATGGCACGTTTGAAAGAAGATTATAAAGCACGCGTTGTACCTGCGCTGACCAAGGAGTTTGGTTACAAGAATCCGATGCAGGTTCCGAGCATCAGCAAGATCGTAATCAACATGGGTGTTGGTGAAGCTTCCCAGAACCGTAAGGAGATTGAGGGAGCGCTGGCAGATATGACAGCTATTGCCGGCCAGAAGCCTGTGATGACCCGTGCACGCAAGTCAATTGCAAACTTCAAGCTGCGTGACGGTATGATTGTCGGCTGCCGCGTGACCCTGCGTGGCGATCGCATGTGGGAGTTTCTGGATCGTCTGGTGAATATCGCCCTGCCGCGTATTCGTGATTTCAAGGGTGTCAGCCCGAACTCCTTTGATGGCCGTGGCAACTATACGCTGGGCGTCAAGGAGCAGATCATTTTCCCTGAAATTGATTATGACAAGATAGATAAGATTCGCGGTATGGATATTACCATCTGTACCACTGCCAATACTAATGATGAAGGACGCGCACTGTTGAAGCAATTCAATATGCCGTTCCATAACTAAGAGGAGCTTGCAATGGCAACTAAGGCTCTGATTGCAAAGTGCAATCGCAAACCAAAGTTTAAGGTTCGTTCATATACGCGCTGCCAGCTGTGTGGACGTCCGCATTCCGTTTACCGGAAGTTCGGTATTTGCCGTATCTGTCTGCGTAAACATGCCCTGGCCGGTGAAATTCCGGGCATGGTTAAATCCAGCTGGTAATCGGAAGCGGGTAGGAGATTATAATCTTATGATGATGGATAGAATTGCCGACATGCTGACTCGCATTCGTAATGCGCAGGCAGCAGGTATTGAAAAGATTGAATTGCCGGCGAGCAAAACACTGCTTGCCATGGCGGAAATCCTGAAGGAAGAGGGCTATATTGCCGCTGCAAAGGCCTATAATCATAAAGGTCACCGCTTTCTTCGTCTGACACTTCGTTATGATGACGAGGGAGCACCGGTGATTCGTGAAATTCAGCGTGTTTCCAAGCCTGGGCGTCGTGTTTATGCAAGTGCGGAAGAACTCCCCCGCGTTCGTCGCGGCTATGGCGTAGCTGTAGTGAGTACTTCACAGGGAATTATGACCGATAAAAAAGCGCGTGCTGCCAAGATTGGTGGTGAAGTGCTTTGCACCGTATTTTGAGGTAACACGATATGTCTCGAATTGGTAAACAACCCATTACTCTGCCTGCCGGCGTTGAAGTCAGGATTGATGCCGCAAGCGTGACAGTCAAGGGCCCGAAAGGTGAAATGACATCGCCGCTTTTTAATGGTATCACTGTTTCACAGGAGGGTAGCGAACTTAAGCTGGCCTGTGCGGATCTGGGTAACAAGAAAATGAAAAGCAACTTCGGCCTGGCCCGTGCACTGCTGGCTAACAATGTGACCGGTGTAAGTGAGGGCTTCAGGAAGGTGCTTGAGCTGCGTGGCGTCGGTTATCGTGCCCAGGCTCAGGGCAGGAAGCTGAATCTTTCACTGGGCTTTTCGCATCCTGTTGAGTATGAAGTGCCGGAGGGTGTGGAAGCTCAGGTTGACAAGAGCAACATCATTATTACCGGTGTGGACAAGCAGAAGGTCGGGCAGGTGGCTGCCGAGATCCGCGCTTACCGTCCGCCTGAGCCATACAAGGGCAAGGGTGTTCGTTATGCCGATGAGTATGTTGCCATGAAGGAAGGTAAGAAGGCCTAATCAGGACTTCTTGATAAGTTTAAGCAGGAGATTTGTTCAATGTCTGCAAAGCGTTACGAAAATAGTGCTGCCATCCGGCGTTTGCGTCGTGTTCGTGCACGAGTAAAGTCAACGGGTCGGTTGCGTTTGAGCGTGTTTCGCTCATCCCGCCATATTTATGCCCAGATTATCGATGATGCCCAGGGCAAAACTCTGGCGGCCGCATCCAGTCTTGATAAAGAGATCAAGGGTGGTGGTAATCGTGAATCTGCGGAAGCGGTAGGTAAACTGCTTGGTGATCGTGCTGTCAAGGCGGGTATTAATGAAGTCTCTTTTGATCGTGGTCCTTTTCCATACCATGGTCGTGTAAAAGCTCTGGCAGAAGGTGCACGCGCTGCCGGACTGAAGTTCTAGGAGTATATCCATGATCAATGCTGAAGAATTGGAACTGACCGAGAAGCTGGTAGCGATTAACCGCATCTCTACGGCGACTGCCGGCGGACGCCGTATGGGTTTTACCGCCCTGATGGTGGTGGGTGATGGCAACGGGCACGTCGGATTCGGACATGCCAAGGCCAAAGAGGTTCCGGAGGCAATCCGCAAGGCCAACGAGATCGCCCGCAAGTCGATGATCTTTGTGCCGCGTAATGAAGGTACCATTCATTATCAGGTTACCGGTCGTCAGGATGCTTCGCGTGTGCTGATCAAGCCTGCCAGTGAAGGTACCGGTGTTATCGCCTGTGCTGCTGTGCGTGCGGTGCTTGAGTCGGCCGGTATTCAGGATGTACTGACAAAGAGCCAGGGTTCCCGTAATCCGATCAATGTGGTTCGGGCGACATTCAATGGCCTGAAGGAACTGGAAAGTCCGGAGCAGGTTGCTGCACGTCGCGGCAAAGCCTCCTGATTTTCAAGCGTTAGTATTTAGAGTAGGAGCAAGGACATGGCCAAGAAGAGTGTTATCCGTGTTCGTCAGGTCAAGAGTGGCATCGGCTACTCCAAGGATCAGAAGGCGACCCTGACAGGTCTGGGTTTTCGTCGATTGAACCAGATAGTTGAACTGGAAGATACACCGTCCGTTCGCGGCATGGTAAATAAGGTGCGCCACCTCGTGCGTATTGAAGATGCGGAATAGGGCGAGCAGGGAGACAATTCATGAAGCTTAATGATATTCAACCAACATCCGGTTCCCGTAAAGCACGCAAGCGTCTGGGCTGCGGCATCGGCACCGGTCATGGTAAAACCGGCGGACGTGGTCATAAGGGTCAGAAGTCCCGTTCCGGCGGTAAAATCATGCGTGGTTTTGAAGGCGGTCAGATGCCTCTGATTCGCCGTGTGCCCAAGCGTGGATTTACACCGCTGGCACGTAATACGTTCCAACTGGTCAATATCGGGCAGCTTGAGAAGTTCCGGGCAGGCAGCAAGATTGATGCGGCCAAACTGTTTGAGGCCGGCCTCGTGCGCAATGCAGTAGATCCGATCAAGCTGCTGGCCAAAGGCGAACTTTCCAAGAAGCTGGTGGTTACTGTTGCGGCTGCATCGGCTTCAGCAAAAGAGAAGCTTGAGGCGGCCGGCGGTTCCCTGGCTCTGACTGGGGTTGAATAAGATGGCGCAGGCAGGTCAGCTGGGGGGCTTGGCAAACGTTGGAAAGATTCCGGAGCTGAAGAGCCGGATACTTTTTACATTGGCAATGCTGATCGTTTATCGCCTGGGCGCACATATTCCGGTTCCGGGTATTGATGCCGCTGTTCTGGCGCAGTTCTTCAGTCAGGCACAGGGGAGCCTGCTGGGTATGTTCGATATGTTCTCCGGCGGTGCGCTTTCCCGTCTGACCATTTTTGCGCTGGGCATTATGCCATATATCTCGGCAGCGATTATCCTGCAGTTAATGACGGTTGTCTCTCCCAAGCTGGAGCAGTTGAAGAAAGAGGGTGAGGCAGGACGTCGCAAGATTACCCAGTACACCCGTTATGGAACGGTGGGGCTTGCCTTTTTTCAGGCAATCGGCATGTCCGTTGGCCTGGAATCGTTTTCGGTTGCCGGTCAGCCGGTTGTGGTTGATCCGGGATGGGGTTTTCGCGCCATTACAGTGATTACACTTGTTTCGGGCACTGTATTCCTGATGTGGGTGGGTGAGCAGATCACCGAGCGTGGTATCGGCAATGGCATCTCAATGATCATTTTTTCCGGTATTGTTGCAGGTCTGCCATCAGCCATTGGTGGCACGCTGGAACTGGCGCGTACCGGTGAGTATACTGCTTTCACTGTGCTTGGCCTGTTTGCCATGGCGATTCTGGTGACCGGGCTGGTGGTCTGGTTCGAGCGTGCGCAGCGCCGTATTCCGATTCAGTATGCCAAGCGTCAGGTGGGTAATCGTCTGTATGGCGGCAAGGCATCCTTCCTGCCGTTGAAGGTGAATACGGCAGGTGTGATTCCGCCTATCTTCGCCTCCTCCCTGATTCTGCTGCCGGCGACGTTCGCACAGTTTACCAAGGGTTCGGAAGGTTTTGGCTGGCTAGGCGACATTTCCGCCCTGCTTTCACCCGGGCAGTGGCTTTATATGGCCCTGTTCGTAGCCTTGATTGTTTTTTTCTGCTTCTTCTATACCGCGATTGTCTTTAATCCGAAGGATACTGCGGATAACCTGAAGAAGAATGGCGGCTTTATTCCGGGCATCCGTCCGGGGCAGAAGACGGCGGATTATATTGATTCGGTTCTGACCCGGATTACGGTGGTTGGTGCTGCTTATGTGGCCGTGGTTTGTTTGTTACCACAGTATTTGATTAGTGAATTGTCTGTTCCATTCTATTTTGGAGGAACCAGTCTGCTGATTGTGGTGGTTGTGACGATGGATACCATGAGCCAGATTCAGTCTCATCTGATGAGTCATCAGTACGAAGGTCTGATGAAGCAGGCACGCCTGAAAACCAGTCGTTAATGAACATTATACTGTTTGGACCGCCTGGTGTCGGTAAAGGCACGCAGAGCGACAAGCTGGTTCATGAACTGGGCATTACCCATTTTGCTATGGGGGATATCCTGCGTGCCGCTGTTAAAGAGGGGACTGTGCTTGGTCTCAAGGCCAGGGAGTATATGGATGCCGGCAAGCTGGTTCCCGATGATGTCGTGATCGGCATGATTGAGGCGCGTATTATGGATCCTTCAGTGGCAGGCGGTTTCCTGCTGGATGGTTTTCCGCGCAATGTTTCCCAGGCTGAAGCACTGGCTTCAATGCTTGAAAAACATGGTAAGAGCATTGACCGGGTTATCTTTATGGACGCTCCGGAAGAGATGCTTCTGCAGCGCCTTTGTGGCCGATTGATATGCAGGGGTTGCGGTTTTGGATTTCATCGGCATTATTCGCCCCCCCGCGAAGAAGGGCGTTGTGACCGCTGTGGTGGAGAGCTCTACCAGAGAGATGATGACAAGGAAGAGGTGATAAGCCGGCGCCTTGAAGTTTATACTGAGCAGACAAGGCCACTACTTGAGTATTACAAGGCTCTGCCAACATTCAGGCAACTGGATGCATCGGGGGAAATGGCAGCAGTTTATGCGATGTTGATCAAGGCGGTAAAGAACTAGGACATGGCAAAAGAAGATATTATTGAAATGTCAGGGGAAGTGGTTGAGAAGCTTCCCAATGCGATGTTCAGGGTGAAGCTTGAAAATGGTCATGAAGTGTTGTGTACAATTTCAGGCAAAATGCGAAAATTTTATATCCGCATTTTGCCCGGTGATAAGGTGACAGTCGAGATTTCTCCTTATGACCTTTCGCGTGGCCGTATCAGCTATCGCGAGAAGTAAAACAGACGGGGTTCACCCCGCTTTTGTTGAATAACAGGTTGGCGGGCTGGATTGTCTGTCATGTAAATGAAACGACGGGGGTAGATCTGTGAAGGTCCGTGCGTCAGTGAAAAAGATGTGTAACAAATGTCGGGTGATCCGACGTAAAGGCGTGGTTCGTATTATTTGCGAGAATCCACGTCATAAGCAGCGTCAGGGCTGACCTGACTTAGTGCGACAAGGAGGCGTAAGTGGCACGTATTGCCGGTGTAAACATTCCTACGAATAAGCGCGTTGTAGTTGCTTTGACTTATATCTTTGGTATCGGTTCAAGCAGTTCCCGTGATATTCTGGCCAAGGCCAAGGTGAGTGAAGATGTTCGCGTCAAGGATCTCAGCGATGCCGAGGTCAATACGATCCGTGATATTATCAATGCGGATTATACGGTTGAAGGCGATATGCGCCGTGAAGTAACCATGAGCATCAAGCGTCTGACCGACCTTGGCTGTTACCGTGGTCTGCGTCACCGTAAAGGGCTTCCTGTTCGTGGTCAGCGCAGTAAAACCAATGCCCGTACTCGCAAGGGGCCACGCCGTACCGTCGCCGGTAAGAAGAAATAAGGATTGTAGGTAAGTAGAATGGCTGCACCAAAAACATCCAAGAAACGCGCACGTAAGAATATTGCCAACGCAGTGGCTCACGTGAAGGCGTCATTTAATAATACGATTATTACCTTTACCGACGAATCCGGTAATGCGATCAGCTGGGCAACCAGCGGTGGCGCCGGTTTCCGTGGTTCCCGCAAGAGTACTCCGTTTGCAGCGCAGGTTGCTGCTGAAGATGCCGCACGCAAGGCAATGGATCATGGCGTCAAGAATGTCGCCGTGCTGGTCAAGGGGCCTGGTTCTGGCCGTGAGTCCGCTCTGCGTGCGATTGCTGCAGTCGGCTTAAATGTTACATCGATCCGTGATGTGACCCCAATCCCTCATAATGGCTGCCGCCCACCAAAGCGGCGCCGCGTTTAGGAGTTTTAGACAATGGCTCGTTATCTCGAGGCTAAATGCCGTCTTTGTCGCCGTGAAGGCGAGAAGCTCTACCTGAAGGGTGGAAAGTGCTATTCTGACAAGTGCCCGATTGAGCGCCGTCCCTATGCTCCGGGTATGCACGGTCAGAGCCGTCGTCAGAAAGTGTCTGACTATGGAGTCCAGTTGCGTGAAAAGCAGAAAGTGAAACGTATTTATGGTCTGCAGGAAAAGCAGTTCCTTGGTTATTACAAGGAGGCGGATCGTATGCCTGGCGTTACCGGTCTGAATCTGCTGCGCCTGCTGGAGTCACGCCTGGATAACATCGTTTATCGTATGGGGATGGCAGCATCGCGTACGGAAGCGCGTCAGCTGGTTCGTCATAAGCAAGTCAAAGTTAATGGTCGCTGGGTGAACATTCCCTCCTATCAGGTGCCGCTCGGTTCCCGTATCACCATCAGCGAGAAGGCCGCGGATCAGCTGCGTGTTAACGCATCTGTCGAGGCGGCATCGCAGCGTGGTACTGCAGAGTGGCTGGATGTTGACCTGACAACCAAACAGGCGACATACCGCGAATTGCCAGCACGCGAACAGCTTGATCCGGGTATCCGCGAACAGCTGATTGTTGAATTGTACTCCAAGTAATCATTGAGGGCATAATATGGATCTGATTAAACCACGTTCGATCACGGTTGAAGAAATCGTACCAGGTCGTACAGCAAAGATTACCTTTGAGCCACTGGAACGCGGTTATGGTACAACCATTGGTAACAGCCTGCGTCGCATGCTACTCTCCTCTCTGCCAGGCGGAGCAGTAACATCGGTCAAGTTTGACGGTGTGGCACATGAGTTTGATACCATTAAGGGTGTTCGTGAAGATGTGATGGATATTATCCTGTCACTGAAAGAACTTGATCTGAGTATGACCGGTGATGAAAGTGTTTCCATTACGCTGGATGCAAAGGGGCCGGCAGTCGTAACGGCCGGAGATATTCAGTGCCCGGCAGGTGTTGCGATAATGAATCCGGAAATGGTTCTGGCACATCTGAATGAAGATGCAACGCTGAAGTTTGAAGCGGTTGTCGAGAAGGGTTATGGCTATGACCCGGCGCAGGAGCGTGAAGATGATGAGCGGGCAGTAGGCTTTCTGCTGGTTGACGCCTCATATTCACCGATTCGCCGTGTGGCAACACGTGTTGAAAATGCGCGTGTCAGTCGGAAGACCAACTATGACAAGCTGATCATGGAGATTGAGACCAATGGTTCGATCTCCCCGGAAGAGGCGATTGGCGCCGCAGCGAAGATTATTCAGGATCAGCTGGTTGTTTTTGCGGATTTCAATGCACTGGAAGCTGAAGAGGAGCAGGATGCCGATGATGTCGGCATTGCTGATGTCCTGGCACAGCCGATTGACCATCTTGATCTCTCTGTCCGTTCGATGAACTGTCTGAAGAGTGATGATATCTTTCGTGTTGGCGACCTTGTCCAGCGTACCGAGCAGGAGATGTTGCGCACACCTAACTTTGGTCGCAAATCACTGACCGAAATCAAGGAAGTGCTTGAGAATATGGGTTTGAGTCTGGGCATGAAGCTGGAAGGCTGGCCGCCTGAAGAATCCACAGAAGCTTAAGGATTAGAGAGGTATCACACGATGAGACATCGTAAACATCATGGTTCTCTTGGACTGCCGACCGGACACCGTCGCGCAGTGATGGCAAATCTTGCGGCTGCATTGTTGACTCATGGTCGCATTGAAACAACGCAGGCCAAGGCGCGTGCAGTTCGACCGTATGTTGAAAAGCTTATTACTCTTGGCAAGGCAGGAGATCTTCATTCCCGTCGTCAGGCATTGGCCAAATTGCGTCATCGTCCGGTTGTTGACCGTTTGTTCAATGATGTCGCACCTCTCTTCGCTGAGCGTGCAGGTGGCTATACACGTATCATCAAGACCCGTTTCAGGGCTGGTGATGCTGCTCCAATGGCCATTATCGAGCTGGTTGACCAGGTTAGCAGTAGTAACAGCGAGGAAGAGACTGCGGAGGCGTAAGGCTCTTTTATCCAAATGTTTAGGGAGGCCGCCATGGGCGGCCTCTTTTTTGTTATTCGGCGTACCTTCAGTTTATAATAACAGGGTTTGCCGGCAGATAGCGAATCGCCCATTGACCCGAAGTTGATTCCCGGTTTGAATGCCGCGCTATGAAATATTCACTGCGTTTCCTAACATTAATGATTGCAATATTCGGGATCTCCGCCTGCGCCGATATGCCATCCCTGATTCAGTGGCATGATGACGAGGACAAGCCCGCCTATGCACAGGGTAGTGATCAGAGTCTCCCTGGAGCAGCTTCACGTGCACCGCTTGATGTGCCACCTGTGTTGAGGGGTGAGGTTGAGGTTCCTGCACCGGATAAAATTGCAAACGGGAACGGATCTCTGATATCTCCTGCCGGCCCTGATAAAAAGCTGGTTGCCGGTCAGGCCGTCTCTCTGGATGCCAGAATCTATGAAAGCAGTGCTGCTGAGGTGTTTTCAGCTGCAGTTGATGCCATGACGGCACTGAATATGCCGGTTCAGAGTGTCGACTCCCCCAGCGGAACCCTGACAACAGACTGGATAAGGCAGAATTCGGTTAGTGCGAATGCGACTATCTCTGCAATGGGCAGCCTGTTTGGCGGTGGCGTACAGGGGGTACGTTACCGTTTTGTGGTACGCGTATTACGCCAGAAGGCCGAGGCGTCAGAGATGACAAGGCTGGAGATTCGCACCATTGGTCAGGCATTTATCAACCGTCACTGGGTGAACCGTCCGATTCAGCGCAAAGTGGCGGACGAACTCTTTACTGCGGTGGACGAGCGCCTTTCCAGGCAGTAGGGAATCTAAACTGTTGAATAGAGGCAGTGTGTCAATGATGCACCGCCTTTTTTATTAGCCCTGCATCAGTCTTTGCAGGGCCTGGCCCGGAAGCGGCTGGCGCATCAGTGATTCTCCTACCAGGAAGCCATAAACACCATGCCGGTTCATCAGGGTGATATCCTCTGTTGAGAAAATACCGGATTCAGTGATGACGCTTTTATTGGCGGGAATATCCTTCAAAAGTGTCAGTGTGGTCTGCAGTGTTGTTTCAAAGCTGTGCAGGTTACGGTTGTTGATGCCAAGTAGATCTGTATCCAGCTTGAGCGCTCTTTCCAACTCCGTTTTGTTATGCACTTCCGGCAGCACCGACAGGCCAAGCTCAGCGGCTGTTTGCGCCAGCTCCAGCGCCAATGCATCATCAACCATGGCCAGGATGATGAGGATGGCGTCAGCGCCCATGCTGCGCGCTTCTGCAACCTGATAGGGGTCAACAATGAACTCCTTGCGGAGAATCGGAATGCTGACCTCGCGGCGGATTGCACGGAGATAGTCATCCGATCCCTGAAAATATTTCACATCGGTCAGAATCGAGAGGCAGGCGGCATCCGCACTTTCATAGGATTTGGCAATCCGGACGGGATCGAAGTCTTCACGAATGATTCCTTTTGAAGGAGATGCTTTTTTTACCTCGGCAATAACGGCGCTCTCTTCTGCCCGAATCCGCCGGGTCAGCGCGCCACAGAAATCCAGCGGTGTATAGCCTTTTGCCTGCTCAAGGATCCTCTGCTCGGATATTTTCTTTTTGCACTCAGCCACCCACTGCCGCTTGTAGTCGGCAATTTCGTTGAGAATCGAGCTCATGGGGCTGCCCGGGATGCTTCTCGGGTGAAATTAACCAGTGCGGCAAGCGTTTGCTCCACCTTGCCTGAGTCGATGCTTTCGGCTGCAAGTGCGATGCCCTCAGCGATGCTGTCAACGCGCTTTGTTACCCACAGGGCAGCGCCTGCATTGAGCAGCACAATATCTCGTGCTGCGCCCTTCTGGCCGGCAAAGATATGCTTGAGGATCTCTGCATTGTACGCGGCATCGCCGCCTTTCAGGGCCTCCGGCGTGGCAAAGGGCATGCCGAAGGCGGAGGGGTCAATTTCAAAGGGTTCAATGTCCTGCCCCTCCTCAACAAGAAAGGCATCGGTAATGGTTGCGGTGGTAATTTCATCCAGGCCATCGCGGCCATGTACAACCAGCGCACGCTTGATGCCAAGCTGTTTCAGGGCATCAGCAACCAGTTCAAGTTTGTCTGAGGCATAGACGCCGAGCAGCTGGTATTCGGCACTGGCCGGATTGGTCAGCGGGCCGAGCAGGTTGAACAGGGTGCGGATGCCCAGATCCCGGCGCACAGGCCCGGCATGGCGCATGGCCGGATGGTGGTTGGGAGCAAAGAGGAAGCCGATGCCCACTTCATCAATGCACTGTGCCACCTGTTCGGGCGTCAGTTCCAGTTTAACGCCGAGCGCTTCCAGTACATCGGCAGCGCCTGATTTTGAGGACATGGCACGGTTGCCGTGCTTGGCAACAGGTTGCCCACATGCGGCAACAATGATGGAGACTGCCGTTGAGATGTTAAATGTGCTGGCACCATCGCCGCCTGTGCCACAGGTATCCAGCAGCTCTTTTGAGTGCGGGTGGATATGGGTGGCGGCACTGCGCATGGCGCGTGCCGCACCGGCAACGATCCCGGCGGATTCGCCCCGGATGGAGAGTCCCAGAAGCAGTGCGCCGATCTGGGCCGGTGATGCATCTCCCTGCATGATCAGGTTGAATACCTGCTCAGACTGTTCCCCCGGGATGAGATGGCCAGCCTGCAGATCATGTATGGTTTGCCGGATCGGGTCGTTGCTCATGCCGATACCTCCAGAAAGTTTTTCAGCATTTGGTGTCCATGTTCAGTCAGAATCGACTCTGGATGAAACTGAACACCGAAGGTTGGGTGTTGCCGGTGCTGAAGCCCCATCAGTTCCCCCTCTCTGGTCCATGCCGTGCGAACGAGCACTTCGGGCAGAGGCTCTTCAACAATCAGGGAGTGATAGCGTGTTGCCGTAAAGGGTGAGGGCAGGTTGGCAAAAACCCCCTCGCCCGTATGTTCAATAGGGCTGGTTTTTCCATGCATCAGCCGTGGCGCCCGAATCACTCTGCCGCCAAAGACCTCAGCAATGGACTGATGTCCCAGGCAGACGCCCAGAATAGGAATCCGACCGGAAAATCGCTCAATAACGCTTTTGGAGATCCCTGCCTCATGCGGAGTGCATGGGCCGGGTGAGATCAGGATACGTGCCGGGTTCATGGCGGCAATCTCATCCGGAGTGATCCGGTCGTTACGGAACACCTGTGGCGAATCATTCAGCTCACCCAGATACTGCACCAGATTGAAGGTGAATGAGTCGTAGTTATCGATGACCAGTGTTGTCACTTTGATTGCTCCTGAGCCAGCACCACGGAACGGAACATGGCCGTCGCCTTGTTAACACACTCCTGATGTTCGCTGGCAGGATCCGAGTCGGCAACGATGCCGGCGCCGGCCTGTACGTGGATGGTGCCGTTCTGAATCACCGCCGTACGGATGATAATGGCCGTATCCATCTGTTCTCCGCCAAACGAAATATAGCCGATACAGCCGCCATAGGGTCCGCGTACCTCATGTTCGAGCTCATCAATGATCTGCATGGCCCGGATTTTCGGCGCACCCGAGAGGGTGCCGGCCGGGAATGTGGCAGCCAGCAGATCCAGCGCATCGACTTCATCTCTCAAATCGCCTTCCACCTGTGAGACGATATGCATGACATGCGAGTAACGCTCGATGCACATCGATTCACGCACCGTCACCGAACCATATTTGCACACGCGGCCAAGGTCATTGCGTCCCAGATCAACCAGCATGACATGCTCGGCCAGCTCCTTTTTATCCTGTAGCAGATCCTGTTCGAGCGCCTTGTCTTCCGCCTCGCTTTCACCACGCGGTCGCGTACCGGCAATCGGGCGCACAATGGCGCGCTTGCCCTCTTTGCGTACCAGAATTTCGGGGGAGGATCCGATCAGCACGGTATCATCCACATGCAGGTAGAAGAGGTAGGGCGAAGGGTTGATATGTCGAACCGCCCTGTAGATAGAGAGCGGATCACAGCTCAACGGTGCGGAAAAACGCTGGGACAGAACCACCTGGAAGATGTCACCTGCCAGAATGTACTCCTTGGCCCGCTCCACCATTGCCTCATACTCAGCCTGCGCTATATGCGATCCGGGCGAGGTTGTCCGGCTGGCGTCTGTATCCAGATGCATCGGCTCAGGCGTGCTGTTTTCAGCAAGCCGCTGCTCCATGGCATCAAGAAGCTGTCCGGCTGTCGGCTCATCATCTTCAAGCACGCACAGGTGCATGATGCCTCTTAGGCTGTCCATAATGACAAAGCGGTCAATCAGCATAAAGGCGGCAATGGGCGCATCAGTGCAGGCTGCTTTCAGGCCTGGTTCGAAGCGGTGGACAATGTCATAGGAGAAATAGCCGACCGCGCCGCCGCTGAAAGGCAGTTCTCCGACAGCTTCAGCAGCTTGCTGGTCGATTACCTGCTGACGAATCCATGTCAGGATATCACTGCCAGCCTGGTGGGCCATTGCGCCATCGCGTTGCCGGATATCCAGTGCACCCCTCTGTTCAATGGCAACCTGCGATGGTTCGAAGCCGATGATGCTAAAGCGCCCCCAATGTTCGCCGCCTTCAGCACTTTCAAAAAGGAAACATTCACCCTTACCGCGAAGGCGTGCAAAGAGGGAGACCGGTGTATCGCAATCGGCAGAGCGTGTACGGCGGAACAGTTTCATCGGGAGTGCAGGAACGGTGTTGACACTGGCCTGTCTCCGTGGCTGTATTCGCGGCCACAGCGGATCAGCTGATCCGCTGCTACGGGGCCATAGCTCAGCTGGGAGAGCGCCACACTGGCAGTGTGGAGGTCAGCGGTTCGATCCCGCTTGGCTCCACCATACAGAGAGCCGGGAATCACCATCAGGCGGTTTCCGGCTTTTCTTTTTTCAATGGCTATGCCTAATGCTGGTTTCATTTGTTGCGAAACATACATTTTCTACCGCATGCGGGCTAGGTTCAATTTGGCAGGAGGTTTCATTTCCTGAAACAAAAAAAAGCCGGGCGATTGCGCCCGGCCTTGATTTGAAAAGCATATGTTTTGAATCGTTAAAAGCGCTCAAGGATGTTGCGGTGAATCACAATGTCATGATGGTCACGCACGGTTGCCATCCAGCGGGCAAAACGGACGGCTCCTTTTGCCTTTTCCACTTCAAGACGCATCGCCTCCTTCTGGGCTTCAAATTCACTTTCGGCGGGTTTTACGATTGCGTCCACCTGCACCACGGCAAACCCTTTCGAGACTTCGATCGGAGATGAAATCACAGATCCGCTGGCTGTCTTGAACGCCTGCTCAAGGATGGCGGGCGTCAGCCAGTCTGCCTCATCGCCAATGCCGTTGCTGCGTACCGGTTTGGAGATGTATTTCGGCTGGCCATAGCTTTGCGCCAGCTGATCCAGTGCCGTGCTGTCTGTCTTGGCCAGAATCTCTTCGGCAACTGCCTTTGCCTGAATCCGTGCCTCGGCATTGCGTGCATCTTCATAGACCCGGGCCGCAGCATCAGCAAAGCTTAACGTGCCGGGCTCAATACGCTCCACTACTTCAATGGCCACAAAGCGGCCATCATCAAGTTCCTGAATGTTGACTGCTTCACCAGGCAGTGCAGAGAAGGCTGCGACACGAAGTGCCGGATCACTGCCCAGCAGGGGATTACCAAGTGCCTCATCTGCACTGATCGGGCCAATTTCAGTGACTGCAAGATCCAGACTCGCAGCCGCAGCGGCGAGCGAATCCTCCATACCCAGCGCATCATCAAGATCCTGAGAGAGCTTGTAAGCCTCTTCCCCTGCCTTCTCCTTACGGATGTCGTTTGCCAGGGCATCATAGACCTCTTTCAGCGGCGTTTCCTCGGCAGCTCTGATCTCTGTCAGCTGAATAATGTGGAAGCCGAACCGGGTTTCGATAATATCACTGACTTCACCCTTGGCGAGGCTGAAAGCCGCCTTGTCAAATTCGGGAACCATGGCGCCACGGGGAAAGAAGCCCAGGTCACCCCCCTGTTTTGCGGTGGTATCATCGGAGAGTTCTTTGGCGACAGTGGCAAACGCTTCACCGGCAGCCAGACGCGCTTTGGCTGCTTCAATCTTTTTGTAGGCAGCACTGCGTGTTGCTTCATCAGCATCCTTGTTACAACGTACGAGAATATGGCTGGCACGGCGCTGCTCCGGCCTGGAGAATTCCGCTTTGCGTTCCTGATATGCAGCCTCTACCTCGGCAGCATCAACCGCCATGTCGGTGGCAAATGTCTCCGGCGAGATTTCAACAGCCGTCAGCTTTACTTTCAGTGGCGAGCGATAATCCTGCAGGTGAGCTTCGTAGTAGTCGCGGGCCCGGGCGTTATCAATATTGATCTTTTTAAGCATGCTTGCCGGATCGACAATAATGGCTGACAGAACGCGCTGTTCAAATTCGCGGTTGAAGTGATCGCGGATATCTTCATCACTGACCCGTGCTGAGCCAACAATTGCTTTCTGAAGCGCATCAACCATGAGGTTGAGGCGCTGTTCATTTTCATAATCACGTGTGCTTCTGAAGCCCATGTTGCGGGTAATGATCCTGTAGCGATTGGCATCAAATCCGTTGGCGGACCGGAATGCAGGGTTGGCTTGCAGGCTGGCCATCAGGGCGGCTTCCGGTGCTGCCAGACCCAGTGCATCTGCCTCATCCAGCATCAGCCTGCGATTGATCAGTGTCTGAATGGTCTCTTCTTTAAGGCCGAGCTGTTCAACCATTTCTTTAGAAAAACGGCTTCCCAGCATGGAGCGATAGTTGTTCAGCTGGCGTTCATAAGCCTGATGGAACTCGCTATCAACAATGGGCTTGCCATCCACCTCGGCCACGGTTTGTAGCTGGTTACCCATGAAGTAGTCACCGATTCCCCATAGAGCGAATGAGAGTGCAATGCCGCCAAGGATAACTTTGGCGATCCAGGATTGTGCGTGATTGCGCATCGATTCGAGCATGTTGCCCCCGAAAGTTTAAGAAATATGAAATAAGGTGCATCCATGCACCTGTTTTATATAAAGCTAAAAACGTGGTTTTTGCTTTATCCGCAAAATCAATCACTAATGTTCTTGATTTTGACAGCCCGTCCATGGGCTGTACGGGCGCTCCGTTTCTTTCAGAACGCCCTGAATGTCACAACAAATTTAAGGAAGCGGGACGCTACTCAAGGGGATAAGGCACGGCAAGTGATGGATTGGTATTGCAGGCAGAGAAAAGGCCAGGGTTTGACATATTCTCAATTGCCGACTTTACCCGGGCATTCGAAGAGGGGCATGTTTTACAAAGCTGTTATATTGGCGCTGCTGTTTATTGCCATTCCAGCAAAAGTCTGGGCGAACCACTTTGATTCAAGCATAGATCTGAGCTTTTAATATCCTGTTGCATCGGATGATGGCAGAGGCGATGATAGTGTCTCTGATTAAGATGAATTCCCTGATGACCCTGTAGATTATTTTGACATGAACCATGATGGTCAGGATGTCTGACAGTGACAGGGATGACGATTTGGATTATAGCGGTTCCGGTCCGGACAATCCAAATATTGCTGAAGATGCTGCATAGCCTGCAGTTACAGTGCTGGCAGCGAGCAATACGCTGAACTTGGCGAATCATTTGCACCGCTTGCTCCGAGCCGGAGACAACGAATTTGACCGGCACGGCCGAAAAATATATACTTGATGCTGATTTTCTGATTTGTGTGGAGGGGAAGCCATGCTGAAGTCTGCGTTTCGAGCCGTATCAAACCGCCCTGTATTCGGTTCTCCGTGGAAAAGATTTCTGTCGAAAACATCTCCGATTCCGATCTTCCTGGCGGTAATCGTGCTGCTTTCTCTTACGCCGCCCGCATTCGCCGACGAGGCGGAGCGGGGTATCCTCTCCGGTCTGAAGGGTGCAATCGCCTCCTTTTTCTCCGATGACGAGAAGAAGGATGATGACAAAAAAGAGAAGAAGAAAAAAGACGACGAAGACGCCGGTCACGACAGCGACGACGATGAAGAGGATGCCCCAAAGAGGGGGTATGGCAACACTGGCAACACTGGCAACACTGGCAACACTGGCAATGCGGGCAATGCGGGCAATGCGGGCAATGCGGGCAATGCGGGCAATGCGGGCAATGCGCCAGTTCCGGATACGACTCCGCCGGTGGTGATGGCTCCGGCTGATATCACGCTTGAGGCGACCGGTTCGGTAACGGCGGTGAATCTTGGTGTAGCCACGGCCACTGATCTGGTGGACGGCGCATTGACGCCGGTTAACAATGCGCCTGTGGACGGGTTTCCGCTTGGAACGACCACGGTGACATGGAGTGCCACCGACGCGGCGGGAAACACGGGCTCGGCGACGCAGGTCGTGACGGTTGTGGATACAACGCCGCCGTCGATCACGCCTCCGCCCGATCTGACGCTATCCTCGCCGGACGGCACTCCCATGGCCGCAAGCCCCGGCAATGCGACGACGGCGGATATTTTTCCGGTAACACTGACAAGCGATGCTCCTCCCGCATTCCCGGTTGGTGTGACGACGGTGACCTGGACCGCGACGGATGCCAGCGGCAACACCGCCAGCGCGACGCAGACGGTGACCGTTCTGTCTCCGGCGCCTCCATCTGCTCCGACGCCCGCGGCTGCTCCGGCGGTCGCGACGATTCCGGACGGCAGCTTCGGCGCGGCCTACCGCTCGCTCGTGCCGGCGGATGCGACGATCGCCGCCTACAGTCCGGATCGCTTTTCGGTCATTACCGGCATTGTCAATGATCTGAACGGCCTGCCCGTGCAGGGCGCGAGCGTCGGTATTCACAATCACCCGGAATACGGCACGAGCGTCACGGATGCCACGGGGCGCTACTCGCTGCCGGTGGATGGCGGCGGCTTGTTCACTGTCGATATCACGCATCCGGGCTATCTGATGGCGCAGCGGCAGGTGAAGACGGAGTGGAACCGGATTCATGCTGTGGAAACCGTTGCCTTGATCGCTCAGGACGCCAAGGCCACCACGATTGCTTTCGATGGTAATCCGGCGAGCCGTTTCGTACACAGCTCCACGCAGATCACCGATACGGACGGCACGCGAGGCACGACTCTGGTGTTCGCGGGTGATACGACGGCAACGATCAAACATGCCGACGGCTCCATAACACAGCTCAATGGGCCGATTACCGTGCGTGCCACCGAGTTCGTTCGCCCGGATACAATGCCGGGTAACCTGCCACCAACCAGTGCGTTCACCTACTGTGCCGACTTGCGTGTTGATGGCACTGCTCCGACTGATTCAGTGCAATTCAGCAAGCCGGTTATCATGTATGTGGACAATTTTCTCGGCTTCCCGGTCGGCGAGGTGGTGCCGGTCGGCTATTACGACCGCAATCGAGCGCTTTGGGTTCCCTCCGACAATGGCGTGGTCGTGCAGCTGCTGGATACGAACGCAGACGGCGTGGTCGATGCGCTGGATAGCACAGGTGACGGTCTGCCCGACGACCTGAACGGCGATGGCTCGTTTGCCGATGAGGTGGCGGGCATCGCCGGCGACCCGGCCTATGCGTCGGGCGCAACTTACTGGCGCGCCTCCATCACACATTTCACGCCGTGGGATATGAACTGGCCTTGGGACTTGCCGAACGATGCCACACCGCCGCCAGCCTTGCTGCCGGCCCCGGATGGCGGCCAGTGCGAGGCCAGTGCAACGCCGGGATCCACAGTCTCCTGCGAATCGCGGATCTTTTCGGAAGATATTTCCATCCCCGGCACCGATCTGAAGCTGCACTACAAATCCAGCCGCACAGCGGGCCACATGCAGATGATCACCGTGCCGGTCACGGGCGCGACAATTCCGGCCAGCGTGCAGGGGGTGACGGCGAGCGTCAGCCTTGCCGGGCGCACATTCTCCTACATTGTGCCGACGCTGCCGAACCAGGAGGTGACGGTGGTCTGGGACGGGCTGGATGCCTACGGCAACCGCGTGGAGGGCGAGGTGAAGGCGCGCATTGTGACAGAGTACGAATATCGTCTGGTGTACAGCCCCGCCATGCCCAATGTCCGCGCCTTTGCGCAGTCCGGCCAGTCGGGAAGGATTCTCGCCAATCGCGCTACCCGAACCGCGCGAATGCGGCAGGAGTTCGAGATCCCGGTGACTGTCGATGCGTCCATCGGTTTTGGCGATGGCTGGAGTATCGGCGCGCATCACTTGCTGCGGGGGAATCGCATTCTGCGCGGCGACGGCAAGGCGTTGGATGCATTACGCAGGCTTCCGTCAGTCGTTACCGTGGCGGGCAACGGCATGCGCGGCGGAACGGGGGACGGTGGCGATGCCAGGTTGGCGAGCCTCACCGAAATTCGTGATATTCTCGTGGGTGACGATGGCAGCCTGTACATTGCTGACACCTACAACCACCGCATCCGCAAGGTCACGCCGGATGGCGTGATTCACACGATCGCTGGCACCGGTGTCGCGGGTTTTTCCGGCGATGGCGGGCCGGCGGACCAGGCCATGCTGAATCATCCATGGGATATCGCCTTTGGCCCGGATGGCTCGCTGTATGTGCTGGATGCACGGAATCAGCGCGTCCGAAAAATCGATGTGAACGGCATTATCACGACTGTCGCAGGCAGCGGCTGGGTTGGCGTCACCGGCGACGAGATTCCTGCAACCCTTGCCTGGCTCAATGCCCCTTACGGGATGGATGTGGATGCGGACGGGAATATCTATATCGCCGAAACATGGGCGCATCGCATCCGTAAGGTCACGCCGGATGGCATCATTCATACGATTGCGGGCACCGGTGTCGCGGGCTTTTCCGGCGATGGCGGGCCGGCGACCGCAGCCCGGATATGGAAGCCCTGGCGGGTGAGCGCCATGAGCGACGGGTCGGTTGTGATCGTATCCGATGGCAATGGCACTTACGGCAACGGCAACAACCGCATCCGCAGTATTTCTCCCTCGGGGATTATCACCACAATCGTCGGTACGGGCTGGACATGGCCTGTTGGCCTCAGCGATCGACTGGCCACGCAGATAGCGATCGGCAATGCAAGCAATATGATCGAAAGTGAGAACGGCACCCGCTTTTTCGCGAGCTGGGCGTTCGGGCTTGTGTACAGCCTGACGCCTGACGGCAAGGCCCATGTGATTGCCGGCAGTGGGCGGGAAGGCTATGCGGGCGACGGCGGGTCAGCGCGCAATGCCTTGTTCTCCCGCATCGCTGCCGTGGCCCTTGACCGGCGCGGCGATCTGTACGTGGCTGATGCGTTCAATTATCGCGTCAGAAAGATCATTCTGGGCGGTCACGGCATACAGCCGATCGCAGCCGGTGAGCAGTTCTATGTGGCCGAGGGCGGTGAAGCCTTTGTCTTCGACCCCTATGGCAATCACCTGCGCACCATCGATCTCGACACCGGCGCGACCCTCCGCAGCTTCGGCTATGACGCGGCGGGCAACCTCACCTCCATCACCGATCAATTCGGCAACGTGACGCAAATCCTTTACTCCGGCGGTGTGCCGTATGCAATCATTGCCCCGGATGGACAGACAACGAGTCTGAACATCGTGAACGGTCAACTGTTGGGGGTTACTTATCCTGATGGGTCGGGCTATTCATTCACTTATACACCTGATGGCTTGCTCACGGGCAAAACCGACCCCAATGGCGGCGTGTTCCAATACACCTACGATGCCAACGGGCGTGTCATACAGACGCAGGATGCGGCGGGCGGCGTCACGCAGTTCTCCACCACATCGGCAGGCGGCGTGCTCTATGCCACGACCACCGATCAGGAGGGGCGCATCTATTCGTCCACGCGCAAAAACGATTTTTCCGGCGCTTCGACTTACACGCGCACCGGCAGGGACGGCCTGACGACAACGCGCACGACCAGCGCCGACGCCCTGACCGAAACGATCACGGCGCCGGACGGCACAACCTCTACCATCGCCTACGGGATTGATCCGCAGTACCGGACCCGGCGGACAGAGTCCGAAACGACGAAGCTGCCCTCCGGGCTGGCGCTGAGCCGGAGCTTTGCCATCGCCTACACGGACAACAATGCCGACGGCGTGCCCGATCTGATCACCCGCACGACGACGGCGAACGGTCTTGCAACGACGATCGCCAACGACGTACTGGCGGGCGCGCGCACGATCACAACCCCGGCCGGGCGCACGGCGACGACGGCCTACGATCCGGCCACGCTGCTGACGCTCTCCAGTGCCGCGCCGGGGCTGGCGAGTTCATCGTATGGCTATGATTATCGGGGTCGTCTGATTTCGACTTCAACAGGTACGGGCACCGTTCGCACCACATCGCTGGCCTACGACGCTTTGGGCAATGTGGCGAGCGTCACCGATGCGCTGGGGCGCGTGACCTCCTTTTCTTATGATCTGATGGGTCGGGTGACTTCGCAGACTTTGCCTGATGGTCGCAGCATTGCTTATTCGTATGACAATTTGGGTAATCTGTTGTCGATTACCCCTCCGGGTCGTTCGCCGCATGTGTTTAACTACACGGCAGTGAGCTTGGAGGCTGGTTATACTCCGCCAACCGTTACAGGCACGGGGGCGACGACGTATCAGTACAATCTTGCGAAGCAGCTGACGAGCGTGACGCGCCCGGACGGGCAGACGCTGGCGCTGGCCTACGATTTTGCGGGCCGGCTGGCCTCGCAGGCTCTGCCGCGCGGCACGGTGAGCTATGGGTATGATGCGGCCACGGGTCATTTGAGCAGCATCACCGCGCCGGATGGTGGCGCATTGAGTTACACCTATGATGGTTTCTTACCGCTTAGTGAAACATGGACGGGCGCGGTGTCCGGCA
>CAZLJF010000025.1:0-26606 GCA_964559845.1 uncultured Zetaproteobacteria bacterium
ATGGATAGCTGGTTTTTAGCCAAAGAAAACCTGGACTTTATCGTTCTGAAGGGCAAACAAATTATTGCCGCTTTAAAATATAACCGGTTAGTGGCACTCAGTGAGCATGATAAAAACAAGGTAAATTTATCCGTGTCAGTGTGATGGATAAACAAGCGGTACGCAGCTGGTTGAAAGGCTATAAATACGAAGTCTTGATTGTCCGACGTATCTTTACAAGCAAAGACGGCAGTACCAGGATAGTGAATCTGATTTGCAGTGATTTGACCTTAACGGGTGAGCAGGTCACAACACTCTATCAGAAACGATGGAAAGTTGAAGAATTTTACAAATCATTGAAATCTAATGCTGGGCTGGCAAAGTCCCCCACACGAACACCGACCACACAAAATAATCATATTTTTATGGCGATTGTAGCGGTCTTTAAACTGGAGTGTTTAAAAATGAAACATAAAGCCAATCATTTTGCATTGAAGGCAAAGCTCTATATCAAGGCAATTCAGCAGGCTTATACTACTGAGTTGCAGAAATTTAAGACCGCGTAATATCAGTTATTATCTCATAAGGAAAGTAAAAGTATTTTTTGTGGATTGTTAGGCGTTTTTGAATGAAAAATGTTTAAATATTTCTATGTTGGATAAAGTGAGAGAGTTTGGATGACTACAAGAATAATTGTTAAGCTGGATGTGAAACCGCCATTTGTTGTGAAGCCTGTTCATTTTGAAGGACTTAGGAAAATGGGGGGGGCTTCTGATTTGGCAAGAAAATATTATGAGCAAGGGGCAGATGAACTATATTATATTGATATTGTTGCTTCTCTATATCAGAGGGCGGTTCTGTTTGAAGAAGTGGAGAAGGTTGCAAATGAGTTGCTCATTCCTTTGGCCGTTGGTGGTGGGGTAAGGTCAATTGATGACTTTTCCAGCTTGTTTCATCGGGGGGCGGATAAGGTTGTTGTAAATACTTATGCTGTACAAGATGATGCTAATTTGATTAATCAGGCTGCCAAAACCTTTGGTAATCAAGCGGTAGTTGTAAATATCGAAGCCAAACGTTGGGGCAATCATTGGGAATGCTATACAGACTGTGGTCGTATTCAGAGTGGCAAGGATGTCGTTGAATGGGCTAAAGAAGTTGAACAACGAGGAGCTGGTGAGATTCTTTTACAATCTGTAGATACCGATGGAAGACAGCGAGGCTTTGATATAGATTTAGCAAAACAAGTTGTTGAGTCAGTCAATATTCCTGTTGTCGTTGCCAGTGGTGCTGGTTCAATTAATGATATTAAAACGCTAATTAAAGATGTTAATCCAAGCGGTGTAGCCATCGCCAGTCTGTTTCACTATGACAGATTGACTGTAACAGATTTGAAAGAGAGTTTGAGGGAAGATGGCATTGAGGTGTCGGAATGAGTAATGTAATAGGAATTGTCAATTATGGTGTGGCAGGCAATATTCATAGTATCAAAAAGGCTGTAGAAAAGGCGGGTGGTCAGGTTCGGGTTCTGAATGAGGTTAATGATTTTTCAAAGGTTGATAAACTCATTCTTCCTGGTGTTGGCAGTTTCAAAGACGCAATGCAGGAACTGGAAAAGGGTGGTTTTATTTCTCCGTTAGAAGAGGTAATGCGTAGCCTTCCAACCTTGGGTATCTGTTTGGGTATGCAAATTTTGGCTTCGGTTGGTTTTGAATATGGGAAAACAAAGGGGTTGGGAGTCGTTCATGCGGAAGTCAAGCCGATGTTGGTCGATGCAGATGTTCCTCATATGGGGTTTAATAGTATTGATGTTATTAAACCTAATCAACTATTAAAAGGTCTGGATAATGAACAATTTTATTTTATGCATTCATATGAGATGGTGAACTATACAGATATATCAGCGTTAACAGAATATGCCGATCATCAGTTTGTATCAGCGATACATATGGAGCATATATTTGGTGTTCAGTTTCATCCTGAAAAGAGTCGTGAAGCAGGTATTGCATTGTTTGAGAATTTTGTAGGATTGTAGGGGAAGTTATGAGTGAGCAGTTTGGTAAATATGGATTACCTTTAGAGGTCAAGTTCTGTAAGAAATGTACCATGAATAATCAGAGACCTTCCTCAACAGTAGAATTAAAGCAGAAACAAGGAGAAAAAAAACGGACGCTTGCTTTTGATGAGGAAGGGGTTTGTGAAGCTTGTAGATACGCTGAAAAGAAGAAGCAAATAGATTGGAATGAACGCCATAAAGAGCTGGTGGAACTTTGCAACAGATTTCGCCGTCACGATGGCCGTTACGACGTTGTTGTACCAGGTAGTGGTGGAAAAGATAGTGTTCAAGCAGCACATATGCTGAAATACAAATACAATATGAATCCTATTTTGATTACTTGGCCACCTGCTCTTTATACCGATATTGGCAGAAGAAATTTTGAGGCATGGTTAAATTCAGGGTTTGCAAATTACACTTATAATCAAAATAAAAAACTTCATAGATTCTTGACGAGAAGTGCATTCTTAAATTTGGGCCACCCTTTTCAACCTTTTATCTTGGGACAAAAGAATCTGGCGCCTAGATTATCTGTTTTGTTGGATATTCCATTGGTCATTTTTGGTGAGAATGAAGCGGAATATGGTAATGCAATTGAAGATAATGAAAAACCGACCCGTGATCCAAAATACTATAGTGCGGAATTAAGTATCCAGGATTTGGTACTAGGAGGGGTTCCAGCTAAAGATTTGATCGATGATTTTGGCTTTAAGCTTTCTGACTTGGAGGCTTATTTCCCTGTCAGTCCTTATGACATTGAGAAAACAGGGACGGAAGTGCATTACCTTGGCTATTATGTTAAGTGGCATCCTCAGGAAACTTATTATTATTCAGTTGAAAACACTGATTTTATGCCTAATGACCATCGTACTGAGGGGAGCTTTAGTAAGTATAGTTCCTTAGATGATAAAATCGATTGGCTTCATTATCACACAACTACGATTAAGTTTGGTATCGGTCGAGCGACCTATGATTCTGCCCAGGAAATTCGCAATGGTGACATCACAAGAGATGAGGGGATTGCACTTGTTAAAAGGTTTGATGGTGAGTTTCCACAGCAATATATTGATGATTGTTGCCAATATATGGATATTACTTTGCAGGATTATCATGATGCAATCGAAAAATTCAGATCCCCACATCTTTGGGAAAAGAAATATGGTAAGTGGGAATTAAAATATCCAATCTGGAAGGAATCAAATTCATAAGTGAAAAAGAAGATTTTATTTGTCACCTATGGTGGTGGTCATGTCAAAATGACTGTGCCTGTAGCTCGTCAGCTTATTCAGCAAGGCTGTTATGATGTTAATATACTGGCATTAACTACAGCACGCAAAGTTGTTGAAGAGGTAGGACTACCATGTTTTTCAATGCGTGATGTTCCATTAAGCAAGGATGCAATCAGATATGGCAAGGAATTGTTAAACAAAATGGGGGAGGGGCATCCAGATGTTCCCTATGAGGAATCATTAGCATATATGGGGTTGTCTTATGAAGCTCTAGTAAAAGAGTATGGTGAAATTAAAGCTGCCAAATTATATGCCCAAAAAGGCAGACAGGCTTTTTTGCCTGTGACTTTAATGGAGGCAATACTTGCAGATGGTCAATATAATTTGGTTGTAGCAACAAATTCTCCCCGTATGGAACAGGCGTCGATATTAGCAGCTGGTAATTTAGGGATTCCTGCTTTGTGCATGGTTGATCTTTTTGCTATGCAGGAAAAAAAGTGGATAGCTCAAGAAGGATATGCGGATAAAGTCTGTGTTTTATCTGAGGCTGTAAAAAAAATCTTGTGTGATGAAGGGAGAGAGCCTGACGACATAATAGTGACAGGGAATCCAGCATTTGATTATTTGGCAGATTCGAGTATTAAGGAAAAAGCAAAAATATTACGTAGTAAAAAAGGATGGGGAAATAAGAAGGTTATTTTGTGGTGCTCCCAGCCGGAGCCGGAAGTACACCCTTTTACAGGTGAAAAAGGTAATCCAAAACTGCCCTTTATAATAGAAAAAGAGTTGCAAAAAATATGCAACAAACATGAAGATTGGCACTTATTTGTACGTCCTCATCCGAGTGAGAATATGGACAAACGAGTGCAATTGGAACATGTTGAATATGGACAAGATGGAGATTTACATGAGCTGTTGTATGCAGTTGATCTTGTGGTTGTAATGAGTACAACCGTGGGACTTGAGGCGGCATTGATTGGAAAGCCTGTTGTTGCTCTTAATATGTCTATTTTTAGCCCTGATATGCCTTATGCAGATATGGGAATTGCATATGGTGTTGATCATGTGGAAGAATTGGATAATGCAATACAAGAAACAATCGATAAAAGAATGTCTGGTGTGGCACTTCCACCGGTAGGTCAGTCAACTGGTTCTGTGTGCAAAGTGATATTCGGCTTGTTGGAAACGAGTGATGGGTAAGATATTAGCTGTTATACCAGCCCGGGGAGGATCCAAAAGGGTTCCTGGAAAAAATAAAAAGCTTCTTCTCAGCAAACCGCTTATCTCATGGAGCATTGAAACTGCGGTTCTGGTCATGGGGCTTAAAGTGGTAGTTTCTACTGACGATCAAGAAATAGCTGAAATTGCTTGTCAAAATGGTGCTGAAGTACCTTTCATGCGTTCGCCTCATTATGCTACAGATGAATCAAGTGTTATAGATGCTGTTTTGGAAGTAATCAAATACTATCAGAGACAAGGGGAAGAATTTGATGGTGTCTTGTTATTACAACCTACCTCTCCTTTTCGCACAAGGAAAACCATTGAAAAAGCGATTGGGTTGTATAAAGCATCTGGTGGCGAGAGTGTGATTTCGGTAAGTGAGGCTAAGACGCATCCTTATTGGTGTAAACAGATTATTGATGGTAGACTGCATCCATTTGATGGCAGCCATGATGCATCTGCGCTTCGTTCACAGGAATTACCAGAGGTTTACCAATTAAATGGTGTTATTTATTTGGCATCTATAGAAACATTGCAGATAAGAAAGTCTTTTTATTCACAACATACCAGAGCATTGTTGATAGACTCTGATGAAGAATCTCTTGATATTGACACACCTTTTGATTGGCTTGTGGCTGAAACTATAGCGAATAGACGGAGTAATAAGAAATGAGTTGTTATGTCATTGCTGAAGCTGGTGTCAATCATAATGGCTCTGAAGAAATGGCCATGCAGCTCGTTGAGGCAGCAGTTGAAGCGGGCGCTGATGCAGTAAAGTTTCAGACCTTCAAAGCAGAAACGCTTGTCCAGAAAGGAACAGCCAAAGCAGAGTATCAAAAGATGCAAACTGGTGAGGGTGATCAGTTCGAGATGTTAAAAAAATTGGAGCTGTCTGATGAAGCTCATACTCGTTTGTCTGACTATTGTAAAACGAAAGATATTGAGTTTTTATCCACTGGTTTTGATGAAGCATCCATAGATATGCTACTTGAGTTGGGGATGCAGCGTTTGAAGGTTCCATCTGGCGAATTGACTAATAAGCCTTATATTGAGTTCGTTGCACAAAAGAATAGGCCGATTATTCTTTCTACAGGCATGGCGGATCTGGATGAAGTGAACGAGGCGATAACCTGGGTGAAGGCGTGTCGTGATACGCATGGGTTTTCTGCGCCACTGCAAGAGATATTGACTATTCTCCATTGTACATCGAATTATCCTGCACCACTTGATAGTGTAAATTTAAGAGCCATGCAGACTATGGCGGATGAGTTTGGTCTCCCTGTGGGATATTCTGACCATACTGCCGGGATTTTGATTGCTCCTGTAGCCGTTGCAATGGGAGCAACCGTAATTGAAAAGCACTTTACTTTGGATAAACAATTGCCTGGCCCTGATCATCAGGCTTCACTTGAACCTGATGAACTAGCACAAATGATAAAAAATATTCGTAATATTGAAATGAGTCTGGGTGATGGCGTTAAAGTCCCAACTGAATCCGAACTGGAGGTTCGTAAAGTAGTCAGACGAGGTATTGTTCTGGCAAGAGACGTACAAAAAGGACAGTTGTTATCAAGAGAAGATATTATGCTTGTGCGCCCGGAAGGCGAGATTTTGCCTAAACATGTTAATGCCGTTTTAGGCAAGGTCGTAGTAGCAGATCTAAGTGCAGGTAGTTCTTTACGATGGGAACACCTGAAGGCATGAGAAAGATTATATATGTGTCAGGTACACGAGCCGATTATGGTTTGATGTCTCGATCATTAAAGCTGTGGAAAAATTCGGGTCGATTAGATGTGTCAGTGTGTGTGACAGGAATACATTTGATCGAAGCATATGGGATGACAGTAAATGAGATTTTGGCCGATAAGTTAAAAGTATGCGGTCAAATACCTGTAAATTTAACTGGTGATTCAGGCGCTATGATGGCAAAAGCGATTGCCGATGCTTTATCGGGTATGGTAGATGTGTTTACCAAAGAAAAACCAGATATCGTGATTGTACTTGGTGATAGAGGGGAAATGTTGGCAGGTGCATTGGCAGCCATTCACTTGAATATACCTGTTGTCCACATTCATGGAGGGGAACGTTCCGGTACCGTTGATGAGCCAGTGCGTCACGCGATTTCCAAGTTGTCTCATTATCATTTTACTGCTACCGAGGATGCGAGAAATCGTCTTATCAGGATGGGTGAACTTGCAGATCGTGTATTTACTGTTGGAGCGCCAGGTTTGGATGGTCTTGAACAAGATGCTGTATTATCGCGTTCAAAATTATGCGAAAGTGTTGGTTTTTCTGTAGATGTACCCGTTATTTTGTTACTCTTTCATCCTGTTGTGCAGGATGCAGCCGTTGCAGGCGATCAAATTAAGGTGATTTTGAACGCTTTACAGAAGTTTGATGTGCAAGTGTTGTGCTTAATGCCCAATGCGGATGCTGGTGGCAGTATTATCCTTTCTGAACTGGAGATGTTTCAACAACATCAAAAGGAACAGTTTCATCTGGTGAGGCATTTGCCAAGACAAAGTTTTGTATCCTGGCTGAAACATGCTGATGTTATGGTTGGCAATTCCAGTAGTGGAATTATTGAAGCGGCTACATTTAACACGCCTGTAGTTAATGTCGGTAACAGACAGGCAGGGCGCGAACGAAGCGCCAATGTGATAGATGTAGAGGTTGAAGAATTAAAGATTAGACATGCAATAGAGTTGTGTTTAAGTCAACCACGAAAAAGTGTTATGAATGTTTATGGAAAAGGGCGTTCAGGGCAAAGGATGTTGGATTTGCTCGTGACGTTACCTATGGACAAAGAATTATTGAACAAGCTGAATGCCTACTAACTGTTTTCTAATCGGTGCAGGTGGTCATGCAAAAGTCGTGTTGGACGCCCTGAATCGCCTGAATCAATATAATGTAACAATTTGGGATGATAACCTCGATTTAGCAGGGCAAACCTTGTTAAACCTTCCTATTCGAACGCCTGTAAGATTTGAGTCATTGTCGGGAAAAGGACATGTCGCCATCGGCGATGCGCAAGTTCGTCAAAAGTTCGCGGAAAAACTGAAAAAGGCTGGTTTTGGTTGTATCAGTGTGATTCATCCTGATTCGATTGTTGCGAATAGCAGCCATATAGGTGATGGATGTTTCATTGCTGCATCTGCAATTGTTGCGCCTGATAGTTCTTTGGGTACGTGTGTCATTGTTAATCATGGCGCAGTTGTTGATCATGACTGTAAGGTAGGTGATTTTTCTCATATTGCTCCCAATGCAACGCTTGGAGGGGGGAGCAATATTGGAAAAGGATGTTTGATCGGCGCTGGAGCCGTGATTTTGCCGGGTATTCGTATTGTTGATGATGTCACAATTGGCGCTGGGGCCGTTGTAACCTCTCACATCTTAAAAAATGGAGCTGTCTTGTATGGGGTGCCAGCTAAATGATGGATATTGAAACACTTTATGTAAAAAAGCAGGATACGATTCGTGATGCGTTATCGATATTGGACCGAACCGCTCAAGGCATTTTGTTGCTGGTCGATAATGGAAAATTAATTCGAGCAATAACAGATGGAGACTTGAGAAGATTAATTTTATCTGGTCAATCTCTTGATGATACATTGGAAGTTTTACCTTGCCAGGCACCAATTACAGCGCTTGAAAACAGCTCTCAGCGAGAGTTATTAAGGTTAATGAACCAAAATGGAATAAATCAGATCATCATTACGGATGAGACAAATAAGCCGATTGGTATTGCAAACAGGCAAAGTGTTGATACAAGTATTTTACTTTCAACGCCGCACTTGGGCGAGGAAGAGAGGATTTTTGTAGAACAGGCATTTAATACTAATTGGATCGCGCCTGTCGGTCCAAACATTGATGCTTTTGAACAAGAGTTGGCCGATAAGGTAGGGGCGAAGCATGCGGTAGCCGTGTCTTCTGGAACTGCTGCTATTCACTTAGCTTTGCGTGTTCTCGATATTGGTGCAAATGATATCGTCTTTTGTTCATCATTTACTTTTATTGCGAGTGCCAATCCTATTGTTTATCAGGGGGCAACACCAGTATTCATTGATTCTGAGCCAAATTCCTGGAATATGTCGCCGTTGGCCCTTGAAAAGGCTTTTCTTGACGCGGATAGAAATCATCGTCTGCCCAAAGCAGTGATTGTAGTCAATCTGTATGGGCAAAGTGCTGATATGGATGCGATTCTTGCTGTATGTGATCGATATGATGTGCCGGTTGTGGAAGATGCGGCGGAATCACTGGGCGCAACATATAAGGGTAAAGCAAGTGGTACATTTGGCAAGATTGGAATCTATTCGTTTAATGGCAACAAAATTATTACCACTTCAGGTGGAGGTATGTTGGTAACCAATGATGCCGCGTTGGCTAAAAAAGCCAAGTTTTTGTCAACGCAAGCAAGAGAATCTGTTGCATGGTATGAACATCGTGAAATTGGATACAACTACAGAATGAGCAATATTCTTGCTGGAGTCGGTAGGGGGCAGTTAAAAGTGCTTGATGACAGGGTCAATGCGAGAAGAAAAGTGTTTGAAAATTACCAGGCACTTTTTGCGGAATGTCCATGGATACAATGGATGCCAGAAGCTGAATTTGGAAGAGCTAACCGATGGCTGACTACGCTTACCTTAAGTGATGATATTAATGTGGATATTGCCGCTATTGTAGAAAAAATGGCGGCAGAAAATATTGAAGTGCGTCCATTGTGGAAACCAATGCATCGTCAACCTGTTTTTTCAACAGCAGAATATTATCAGCACGATACCGGTTACAGTGTGTGTGATGATTTGTTCTCTAAAGGGTTATGTTTACCTTCTGGCTCCAATTTGACGTATGAACAGCAACAAAGAGTTGCGCATGTGTTATTGAAACTATTGGAAAGTTACTGATGTTACGTTTTATGTTTATAACCAATGATGCTCGTCTTGCAAAGGTTATTTTTGATCAAGGTGTTGAGCGTATCTTTGTTGATTGGGAGGTGAACGGTAAACAGCAACGACAAGGGCACCTTGATACGGTGATGAGCAAACATACATACGAGGATGCTAAGGCTGTTCGTCAGGCAGTACCAGAAGCAGAATTTTTGATACGCCTGAATCCTTTTTATGAGGGAACGCAGGATGAAGTTGAAAAAGCTATAAGTGCAGGTGCCGATTTGATCATGCTTCCTATGTTTCGGACAGTAGAAGAAGTTCGTTCATTGAGTAAAATGGTAAATGGAAGGGCAGGGATTGTCCCTCTTTTTGAGACGCCTGAAGCTATGACTTGTGTTGAAGATGTTGCTGGTTTAGAAGGGATTTATGAGATTTATATTGGTTTGAATGATTTGCATTTGGCATTGGGTCTTGATTTTATTTTCGAGCCTTTGGCAAAAGGAATGTTGGATGAGGCAGCTTATATATCTAAACGTGCAGGGTTACGTTTTGGGTTTGGTGGTGTAGCCCGTGCAGATGAGGGAGCGGTTTCTGGGTCAATGGTTTTAGGCGAGCATATTAGATTGAAGTCTGATTCTGTCATTCTATCAAGGACGTTTTATAGACCCTCTGAGGAAGAAGATGCTGAAGCGGTATTCTCAAGAGAGGTAAAACGTTTACGTGAATGTGAGATGCAACTAGCTCTTCGTGATAGCAATCAGGAAAAGTTGGATCATGAGGCATTTTGTCAGACTGTTGAAACAGTTGTTGCGGCCAAAAAAGAAAAAAACATCATATGATCAAGCGCACTATTGACTTTGTTATAGCACTATTACTTTTAGTATTGTTATCTCCCGTTTTTATTATTATTGCTATTCTTATCCGCTTGGATTCCAAGGGCAATATTCTATATGCTCAAGAACGAGTGGGACGACATGGAAAACGGTTTCGAATGTACAAGTTTCGCTCAATGGTACCTAACGCTGATCAGATTGGCGGCTATTCTACAGCAGTCGGTGATCCAAGGATTACCAAAATAGGTAGGTTTTTACGTAAAACCAGCTTGGATGAATTACCCCAGATTATTAATGTGTTATTGGGGGATATGAGTCTTGTAGGCCCTCGTCCTGATGTGCCAGCCCAACGGGAAAATTATAGTCAAGATGATTGGGATAAGCGGAACAGTGTGCGACCAGGTATAACTGGTTTAGCGCAGGCTACAGTTCGTTCATTTGCGTCACCGGGGGAACGGACAAAGCTGGATTTGGAGTATGTGGATAAGCAGTCGCTTCTTTTTGATATTAAAGTGATGTTATTGACGATAAAGCAAGTGTTAGGGAAGGGCAGTTTTTAATGTGTGGAATATTTGGTTACTTTGATCGAGATGGACAGTCACTGCCTTCGCATGTATTAAAGGCTATGGGCCTGGCTATCCATCATAGAGGTCCTGACGACTCTGGTATTTATGAAGGTGAAGGGGTTGGCCTGGGCAATCAGAGGTTATCCATTATTGATGTGGAGGGTGGACATCAACCCTTTATTTCTGATGATGGGAATATCATCGTCGTTCAGAATGGCGAAATATTCAATCATATTGAGCTTGCTAATGATTTGGCTTTAGATGGATATCCTTGTAAAACACATTCTGATACAGAGGTATTGTTGCGATTGTATGAGCGTGATGGCATTGATTTTCTGGACAAGCTGAACGGGATGTTTTGCTTTGCTATTTATGACTTGCGTAAACAAACCTTGTTTTTAGTACGAGACCGTGTGGGTGTAAAACCATTGTACATTTATGACGATGGTACAAGATTACTTTTTGCATCTGAAATTAAGGCGCTTTTGGAAGCGGGTGTTCGGGTTGAAATGGACAAGGAGGCATTGAACCTTTTCCTTGCCTACAATTATGTTCCTCCACCGTATACCATGTTTCAAGGTGTGAAGCATTTGATGCCTGGGCATGTGATGGAAATTAGCCTAGGTAAAACAAGTTCATCATGCTGGTGGGACTTGATGGCATTAGCTTGCGAAGAAGAACGTACAGAGTCTGAATGGATTCAGGATTTTAATGCTATTTTAGAAGATGCAGTTCGTTTGCGTATGCGGGCTGATGTGCCATTCGGTGCGTTTTTATCTGGAGGGGTAGATTCGAGTACAGTGGTTGGTTTGATGAGTAAACATTCAACGCAACCAGTACAAACATTTTGTATAGGTTTTGATGACCCTTCTTATGATGAATCACTATTTGCTCAAGAAGCAGCTGATCGTTTTCATTGTAGCCATACTTGTGAACGTGTAGCACCTAACATGTTTGATATATGGCCATTAACGACGTTCCATTGTGATCAGCCTCATGGAGATGTTTCATTTTTACCTACATATAGGGTGTCAGAGCTTGCAGTAGAACATGTGAAAATGGTTCTGACAGGTGATGGTGGTGATGAGTTGTTTGCAGGTTACGATAAGTATAAAAACTTTTTTGGGATGCCTGAAGCAATGACTTCATCGCAGTCTGAATTTCAGAAAACATATTGTGAAAACATTAGCCTGTTTACAGACAAGCAGCGTGAGCAATTGTTTCATTCAAACATTGGGGAGCGGCAAAAAGACTTTGATGTTTGGAAACCTGTATTCGAAATTTTAAATAAAACCAAGCATGTTGATCGTATCAACCAAGTGCTTTTGGTTGATATGTTGTTACTATTACCAGGAAATAATCTTGTAAAGCCAGATCGCATGGGGATGGCGGTATCTCTTGAAGCAAGAACACCGTTTCTGGATTATAGAATGATGGAGCTTGCGTTCAGTATGTCTGGTGGGATTAAATTAAAGAATGGTGTTACAAAATACATTTTTAAGAAAGCCGTGGCACCGCTCATAGGTGAAAGTTTAGCTTACCGTAAAAAACAAATGTTCACAGTGCCTGTAGGTGAGTGGTTTAAATCATCATTGCTATCAATGGTTAAGGATTTGTTGCTATCTGAACGGGCTATGAGTCGGCAGCTGTTTGATGTTAAGTATGTGAACTATATGGTTGAGTCCCATGTGGCAGGTACGGAAAATTTTACACGCCAAATTAGAGCGCTAATGGCAGTAGAAATATGGTGCAGAAAGTTTTTAGATTAGGTGGTAGGTTAGTTAGACCATCCTTTAAAAAAGAGTTTTATATTGGAGAGAACGATGCAGAACATTTTATTATCCATTTCAGGCAAAGATAGACCAGGGATTGTCCGTGATGTGAGTGAGGTGTTGCTGCAAGCGGATGCCAATATTGAAGATTCCTACACCTAACACATTATGCAATGGAAGCGTTCTCATACTGGCACTCCTTGACAGCAAGGCTATACTGCCGGAGAGTAGTGGTTGTTGGTCTGGGGTTCCGGGCGCGGGTATACTCACTGCTTGCATACAAAGCGGATATATTCCGCAAAAAAATATGGAAGGGATGAATATGAAAATTAAATCTTTATTCATGGCAATATTTATTGCCTGCACTCTGCTTGTTGGTCTGCCTGTTCAGGCTGGCGATAAAGTGAATGTCAACACTGCAACTGTCGAGCAGTTGCAGACAGTGAAGGGAATCGGGCCGAAAACAGCAGCTGCGATTGTGGCTTATCGTGAAGCCAATGGTAGCTTTGATAATATCGATGAACTGGAAAACGTGAAAGGCATTGGCAAAAAGAAGCTGGCAGGGATTGAAGATCAATTGTCGGTTGAGAAATCTGAAAGCAGTGACTAGGCGACTGGCATGTTGCTGCAGGGCGCGGCTTATGCTGCGCCCCTTTTTTTGCTACGCTTCGCAGCAATGAAACTGAATATTCTTAAAAGTCGATGGCTGGCATTTGTGCATGACCTGGTCTGGATACCGGTTGCGATTGCCATGGCTTTTCTGTTGCGGTTCAATTTCGAAGGGATACCTGCATCTCATACCGCAGCTTTGTGGCAACTTATGTTTGTTGCAGTGCCTGTCCAGTTTTGTGCTTTCCACTATTTCGGGCTTTATCTCGGCATCTGGCGCTTTGCCTCTGTCCCGGATCTGATTCGAATACTTAAGTCTGTCGCTATTGGCGCACTTGTGACATTTCTGCTTCTCTTTGTCTGGCAACGCCTTGAGGGCGTGCCGCGCTCTGTTATGATTCTCTATCCGTTTCTTCTGGCTGCAGGGCTGGCAATCCCCCGGCTTCTTTACCGCTGGTTCAAGGATCACCATTTCGGTTTTGCTCCCCGGCAGGGAAAGCGGGCACTCATTGTTGGCGCAGGCAGAGCGGGAGAGCTTTTGGTACGCGACCTGTTAAAAGATGGTCAGTATCTTCCGGTTGCATTTCTGGATGATGATTCGGGGAAGCACGGGCTGGAGATTCATGGCGTGCGCGTTATGGCCGGTATAGACTCTTTTGAGGAACAGGTTGAAGAGCTAAATATTGAGATCGTACTGCTTGCCATGCCAACAGCGCCTGCTGCGGTGATGCGCAAGCTGGTTGACCAGAGTGCTGCCATGAAGGTTCCCTGTCGAACACTGCCATCTCTGCCGGAGCTGGCAGGTGGGAAGGTTGAGATTGGAACGCTCCGGAAGGTTCGCATCGAGGATCTGCTGGGGCGTGACGAGATATCACCGGATGACACGCAGGTTCAGAAGTTCCTGAAAGGAAAACGTATTCTGGTTACCGGCGCGGGCGGTTCAATCGGCTCGGAACTTTGCCGCCAGATTATCCGCTATCAACCTGAAAGACTCGTCATGCTGGACCATGGCGAGTTTAATCTCTACCGGATTAAAGGCGAGATGAGTCAAAATGATGCTGTTCCGGTGGTTGCTATGTTGGGAGATATCCGTGATGAATCCCGGATGAGATGGGTGCTTGAAACCTATCGGCCCCATATCCTGTTTAATGCTGCAGCTTACAAACATGTGCCTTTGGTCGAAGAGAATCCGACTGAGGGTGTGAAAACCAATGTCTTGGGGACGGTCAGGCTTGCCGATCTGGCTGTTGAACATGGTTGTGAGAAGTTCGTACAGGTGTCAACGGACAAAGCGGTGAATCCGGCCAATGTTATGGGTGCCACCAAGCGTGCTGCAGAGATATATTGCCAGAACCTGAACGGGCGCACATCCACAACGGCATTTATCACAACGCGTTTTGGCAATGTGCTGGATTCGGCAGGTTCGGTGGTGCCGTTGTTCAAGGAACAGATCCGGCAGGGTGGGCCGGTGACGGTGACGCATCCTGAAATTACTCGTTATTTCATGACTATTCCGGAGGCTGTTCGTCTGATTCTGCAGGCGGGAAGTATGGGGCAGGGTGGCGAGATCTTTGTGCTTGATATGGGGGAACCCGTCAAAATTATCGACCTGGCAGAACAGATGATTCGCCTGTCAGGCATGGAGCCGGAGAAGGATATCAGGATCGAGTTCACCGGCCTCCGCCCGGGTGAAAAGCTGTATGAGGAGCTCTTCCATAAGGCCGAACCGTTGATAGGTACTACACACCCCAAGATCATGCTTTCAGCCAGTCGCGAAGTGGATTGGAGTGAGATGAAGGCTCTGCTGGAGCAGTTGCATGCTGCCTGCACAGAGCGTGAAGTGGAGAAGCTGCACGCGCTGCTTCATGAGATAGTGCCCGAATTTGTCCAGACTTCTGCTTTGGATCAACCCATCAAGCCTGACGGAGCCTTGCTGCACTGAGCCATTCTGCACCGAATACCCCCACCTTTGTTGATGTTGCCGTCTTTGCACCACTGCATGGCAGTTACAGCTATCACTGGCCTGAGCATCTCGGCGTGCCTGAACCCGGCTTGAGAGTTCGCGTGCCATTTGGCAAGGGGTGGCGCCACGGTGTGGTTGTTACGGTTCATCATGATAAACCCGATCAGCAGTGCAAGCCGGTTGATGACCGTATGGAGATGACGCCATCCTGCACGCCCGCTTATCTTTCATGGCTTGAGCGGGCAAGTCGGTACTACCTGGCCTCATTCGGGGAGTTTGTCGAGACCGCTCTGGCCTGGGCAGGCACGGATGAAAAACGGAAGTTTCGTCTGTTGGATAGCAGGATGCTGACTACATTTGATCCGGAACTGGCGGAAGTTTTTACAACCAGGCGAGCACTCTCACTGAAGACGATCCGGGAGCGCTGTTCCGGATCGGCTGTGCAGATGCGGGTTCTGCGCAGTGTGGATGCCGGCTGTCTGGAAGAAGTGACGGGCAAAAGGGGTGATCCATCCGTTTCTCCTGATAAGGCTGCAATCAGCCTGTATCCGGCACAGCAGAAGGCATTGGATATGATCCTGGCAAAGAGTGACCGGTTTGGGTCACATCTCCTGTTTGGTGCAACAGGATCGGGTAAAACCGAGGTCTATCTGAGGGCTGCAGAGGAGGTGGTCAGGCAGGGCAAGCAGGCGCTTGTTCTGGTGCCGGAGATTGCACTTACGCCGATGTGGCTCTCCAGGCTCCGGTCCCGCTTCACAGGAATTGGTCTCTGGCACTCCGCCATGGGTGTTGATGACCGGAGAGCTGTTCTTGAGCAGCTGGATACTCTGGATGTGGTAATCGGAACCCGGTCAGCCCTTTTTTTGCCGCTGCCGAACCTTGGTATCATCGTTGTGGATGAAGAGCATGACGGCTCTTTTAAACAGCAGGATGGTATTGCCTACTCTGCAAGGGATATGGCGCTTCTGCTGGGGCAGGAGATGCAGGTTCCGGTTGTGCTGGGCTCTGCCACACCAAGTCTCGAGAGTTGGCGCAGGGTAAAAGAGGGGAGCATGCAGTTGCTCGAACTGCCGGATCGGATCAGCCTGCACGCTTGCATGAAGGCTGAAGTGATCGATCTTCGTGAGAGTGACGAGCTATTATCCGGTCAACTGTTGACTGCCCTGGCGCAGACGTGCGAGCAGGGGCAACAGTCAATCCTTTTCCTGAATCGCAGAGGCTATGCACCGGCATTGCAATGCACTGCCTGTGGCGATGTTCCCAGGTGCAGGGCATGTTCACTCAATCTGACGCTTCACCGCCGGGCAAGGCAGTTGCGTTGCCATGCCTGCGGGTGGTTTCAGGCAGTGCCATTACATTGCGGCAACTGTGGTGAACAGGCACTGCTTCCTTTGGGTGCGGGTACGGAGAAGCTTGAAGAGCTGCTGGCCGAGAGACTTCCACAACTGCGATTTTCCCGTTTTGACAGGGATGTGATCACAAGTAATCAGCGTCTTCTCCATACACTCAAAAGCTTTGCCAATGGTGAGATCGACTGTCTGATCGGCACACAGATGCTGGTCAAGGGGCATCACTTTCCCAATGTGACACTGGTTGGCGTGGTCAATGCCGACATGGGATTGAGTCTTCCCGATTTCAGGGCGGGAGAGCGCTGGTGGCAACAGATGACCCAGGTGACAGGGCGTGCAGGCCGTGGCCGGCACCCGGGCAGGGTCATTATCCAGACGCATACGCCGGATGCGCCCTGGTTTGACCGTATCGGCGATGAGTCGGCGGCCGAAGTTCTGGATGATGAGCTCCATTTAAGAGAGCAGTTGAGTTATCCGCCTTATGCCCGCTGGGTGCGTATTGTCTTTTCATCACCGCAGCTGGACAGGGCGGAGGCGGCAGCGGATGCAATGGCCGGTCAACTCAGGCGGTGGAACAGGGTGCCCTTCAGCGGGCCCATGCTTTGCCCTGTTGAACGGTTGGCCGGGCGTTATCGTGTGGAGCTTCTGCTTCGCGACTCGGAGCGAAAGACACTGCCGTGGAAACTGGCGCCTCTGCTTGAAGGTTTGCGGGTGCCTTCGGGGGTGCGCCGCAAGGTTGATGTTGATCCGCTGGACATGATGTAATGGCGATAATATTGAATATTCGTTCATGGCAGGAGCTTCCTGTCTCCTTTTTTTTCTGGTCAGTGACTCTCTTTGCTTTGATCGACTGGGCGGGCTCATGGCTGCTGGCAGGGGATTCGCTCTCTGTTTCGCTGGTGATGATTCGTCTGCTGGATCTGGCGGTGCTTCTCTGTCTGATTCGATTCTTTCAGGTTTTTGACATGCTCGGGTTAGAGATGCCCAAACAGGCCGAGTGGCGACTCTTTTTCACCATTGCAGCGGTATGCCTGCTGTCTATCGGCATTATGTATGCCCTTTGGCCGCATTGGTTTGCACATATCGAGCGGCCAGAGTGGGTCAGGGGTATCGCCGGCCTGTTTGTGATGACCCTGCTTGCGCCTGTGGTCGAGGAACTCTTCTTCCGCGCTGTTGTTTATCGAATGCTGCGCCAGTTGATGGGGGTTATCGCCGGGATTCTTTTATCGGCGATATGCTTCTCTCTTATGCATGGCGCATTTGCATTTCCGCAACTGGCAGGTGGTGTGATATTTGCAGTTGCCTATGAGTGGAGCCGGAATCTGTGGATTCCGATTCTGCTGCATATTGGTGCAAACAGTGCTGTTTGGCTGATAAGTCTGTAGCATCCGTCGTTTACCTTTTCATGGCCATTTTATGAGATAGTTTCAGGAGGCGGCATGAAAGAGAAGAAGATCTCTGTACAGGGTGCGCGTGTTCACAATCTCAAGAATATCACTCTGGAAATCCCCCGTGAGCAACTGGTTGTCATCACCGGTGTTTCCGGTTCCGGCAAATCCTCACTGGCCTTTGATACCCTCTATGCTGAGGGACAGCGCCGTTATGTTGAGTCCCTGTCTGCCTATGCCCGCCAGTTTCTCGGTATCATGGAGAGGCCGGATGTCGATGCTATTGAGGGGCTCTCTCCCGCGATCTCCATTGAGCAGAAGACAACAAGCCGTAACCCACGCTCAACGGTCGGTACCATTACCGAGGTCTATGATTATCTGCGTCTTCTTTTTGCCCGTATCGGCCAGCCTTTTTGCCACGGTTGCAGCAAGCCGATCACATCGCAGCCGGCAAGCCAGATCATTGATACGTTGATGCAACTGCAGGAGGGGACAAAGCTTCTGATTCTGGCCCCGATTGCACGTGGTAAAAAGGGAGAATTTCGTCGTGAGATTGAGAGGGCGGGCCAGGATGGCTTCGTCCGCCTCCGTGTGGATGGCGAGGTGCTGGCGCTTGAAGATATCGGGCCGCTTGAGAAGAACATCAAACACGATATCGAGCTTGTTGTTGACCGTCTGGTGATCCGCGATGGCATTCGTACTCGTCTGGCCGATTCCGTTGAGACAGCACTCAGGTTCGGTGATGGCATGATGATGACCCTCTCCGGTGATGAGCTTGTCTCTTATTCCGAGCGTTTTGCCTGCCCGGATTGCGGTATTTCGTATCCTGAAATTGAACCGAGGCTCTTTTCATTCAATTCGCCGGTTGGTGCGTGCCCGCAGTGCGACGGTCTTGGCACGCAGACTATTTTTGATCCGGATCTTGTTGTTCCTGACCCGTCGCTCTCCATCAAGCAGGGAGCGATTGAAGTGTGGTCAGGGCGCGAATCTTTCATGTATCTGCAGACACTTGAGGCGGTGGCAAAATATCTGAATATTGATATGGGAACACCATTTGAGGCGTTGCCTGAATCCGCAAGGCAGGTGCTGCTGTATGGTTCGGGAAAAGAAAAGATCTGTTTCAGGTTTTCAACCTCAACGCAGGAGCGGGTGGTGGAACGTCCGTTTGAGGGCGTGATCCCCAATCTTGAACGCAGATACCGTGAAACCACATCCGATGATGTCAGGGAGGAGTTGGGGCGCTACATCAATGCCATTGACTGCCCGGGCTGCCACGGCAGCCGTCTGACCCGTGCGGCACGGCATGTACTGATCAACGGGCGGTCGCTGCCGGACATTGTGGCGATGCCGCTGCATGAGTCAAAGCGGTGGATTGAATCGCTCAGGCTCTCCGATCAGCAGCAGGTCATTGCCGAAAAGGTGCTGGAGGAGATTTCGGCCCGTATCGGCTTCATGATCGAAGTGGGCCTTGATTACCTGAGCCTTGACAGAACATCAGGAACCCTCTCCGGTGGCGAGGCGCAGCGCATCAGGCTGGCCACGCAGATTGGTTCCGCACTGGTGGGGGTGCTCTATATTCTTGATGAACCGTCGATCGGCCTGCATCAGCGTGATAATGACAGGCTGTTATCAACCTTGAAGCGATTGCGCGATCTCGGTAATTCGGTGCTGGTGGTCGAACATGATGAGGATGCGATCCGGACTGCCGACTGGATTATTGATATGGGGCCATTGGCTGGCGAACATGGTGGTGAGGTGATCGCCCAGGGGACGCTGGATCAGATCCTTGCGGCCAAGGGTTCCCTGACCGCCGATTATCTCTCCGGCCGCAGAAGCATCGGGCTGCCGCAACGCAGGAGCATTGATGCCGGCCATCCGATGGCAGTGGTAAAGGGAGCAACAGAACACAATCTGAAAAATGTCACGGCCAGTTTTCCACAGGGGCGTCTAACCTGTGTGACCGGAGTCTCCGGATCGGGCAAGTCAACGTTGACGATTGATACACTCTATCGTGGCCTGGCCAGAAGCAAACGGCAGACCTCCGAACGTGTAGGCGCCCATTCAGCGCTGACGGGCGCCGAGTTGTTCGACAAGATTATCGATATCGACCAGGGGCCGATCGGGCGGACGCCCCGTTCCAATCCGGCCACCTATACCGGTATCTTTACGCCGATCCGGGAGCTGTTCTCCTCCGTTCCGGAATCAAGGGCGCGTGGCTACAAGCCGGGTCGCTTCTCTTTCAATGTGAAAGGTGGGCGCTGTGAGGTGTGCCAGGGTGACGGTATTATTAAGGTGGAGATGCATTTTCTTCCGGATGTCTATGTTCACTGCGAGTCGTGTCAGGGCGCCCGCTACAATCGGGAGACGCTGGATATTCGCTACAAGGGCAAAACCATTGCCGAAGTACTTGAGATGACCGTTGATGAGGGTGCGGATTTTTTTGAGGCGATTCCACCCCTGAAGAACAGGCTGAATACCCTGCAGCAGGTGGGGCTTGGTTATATTCGCCTGGGTCAGTCGGCGACAACACTCTCCGGCGGCGAGGCCCAGCGTATAAAACTTGCCAGGGAACTGGCCAGACGCGCCACCGGGGATACGCTCTATATCCTTGATGAGCCGACCACAGGGCTCCATTTTGAGGACGTGAGGAAGCTTTTGGAGGTGCTTCATGCACTGGTGGATCGCGGCAATACCGTGGTGGTGATTGAGCATAACCTGGATGTGATCAAGACTGCCGACTGGATTATCGATATGGGCCCTGAAGGCGGGAACCGCGGTGGTGAAGTGGTGGTAGCGGGAACTCCGGAAGAGGTGGCTGCATGCGACGCTTCATGGACCGGGCGTTATCTGAGACCCCATCTTGGATTGAAGGGGTGATTTTGATCCGAAGGCGCGTTATCTTGCGCGGAGTATTGATAAGATTGCGGAGGGCAACATGCTGAACAAGGCAATATTGATCGGAAACCTGGGAGCAGATCCCGAGACGCGTTTCATGCAGGATGGCACCTGCGTATGCAACCTCCGTCTGGCAACTACTGAAAAGTTCAAGAACCGGAACGGTGAGCAGCAGGAGAAGACCGAGTGGCATCGAGTGGTCCTCTGGGGGCGTCTTGGGGAGATTGCCAACCAGTACCTGAAGAAGGGTGCGCGTGTCTATATCGAAGGCAAGATCGAAACGCGTAAGTGGCAGGATCGTGATGGCAACGACAGATATACCACCGAGATTCGTGCCTCGGAGATGAAGATGCTCGGCGGCGGCAACCAGAACGGGGGCTTTGGCGGCGGTTCGCAGCAGAGTGGCAGCTTTAATCATGCGCCACAAAAGAGCAGCGACCCGTTTGCAGACAGTCCCGACTTCGGTGATGTACCGGTTGATGATGATATTCCGTTCTAGTTTCTACCAGTAGGTTATATGTTGCAATATAGGTGATGGTGTTTAATCCGGATATTTTGAAGCAGGAGAGCAAACACCGCCTGGCAGAGAGGGAGTATCAGAAGAGCATCAAGATACTTCATCTTGCGATTCCGCTGTTAAGCCTGTTCGCCATTCTGAACCTCTATAGGGGCAATGAACTGCAGGGATGGATTGAGGCAGGCGTTGTCGTCTGTTTTATTGTCTTCAGGATCCTTATGTCCAGAGGTCTGTCTCTGATCTTTGTGGATGCCGCATTTGCACTTCTCTGTCTCGGCATCTTTATAGGAATCTTCATGAACGGAGGGTATCACGGTACCGGCATCCTCTGGGTTGCAGGGCTTCCATTTATCGGTTTTTATCTGCTGGGCATAAGGCTGGGATTCTACTGGTGTATTATTACGGCCATTGCTGTCGGGATACTGCTTATATTGGATCACCAGGGGATGGTTGCACTGGCCTATTCCAGGGAATACCTGCATGTCTATCTGGCGGTGCTTTTCTTTTATGGCGCGTGTGGCTGGTATAGTGAGTCGGCCCATCTCAAAAGCCAGATAAACCTCATCAGTGCCAATAAAAGGGTGCTGGAGGAGCAGCAGAACCGGGAGTATATGGAGAGCCATCTTCAGAACCTGATTGATGCGATGGACGAAGTTTATTTCAGGATCGACAGCGAGGGTAACATTGAAAATATCAGTGATTCCATTTTAGCCATTTCAGGGTATGAGTCCGGTGAAATGATCGGCAGACCCATCATCAATTTTTATGCAGATACCAGTCAGCGCGATGCGTATATGGCCGAGATTTGTCGACATGGATTTGTAAAAGGGTATGAGCTCGAGATGCTGGCCAAAGATGGAAGCCGTCGTTTCATCTCTGCGAATACGCGCCTTATCAAGGATGAGCATGGAAACATTCTGGGGCACGAGGGGCTATTCCATGACATCACAGCCCGGAAAAAGGCAGAGATGGCCTTGCTTGAGGCCAACAAGGAACTTCAAAAGGCACGTGATGAGGCTGTGCGGGGAAATGAGGCAAAAACAGAGTTTCTCTCCGTTATAAGCCATGAGTTGCGTACGCCGTTGCATGGTATCATTGGTATGCACGACCTGCTTGCCGAGATGAAGGAGATGCCTCTTGAGCAGCGGAGAAACCTCGCTGCCGCACAGCAGGCAGCCAGGTCGCTTCGGACCTTGGTAAATGATGTTCTGGATCTGTCAAAAATTGAGGCCGGAGCCATGGAGCTGGTTGAGAGAGAGGTGGAACTGGAGAGCTGTATCCGGGAAGCATTGACACCATTTATCTTTTCGGCCAGGGAGAAGGGGTTGCAGTTTGAACTGATCATGCAGGATGTGCCTGGAATGCTGATGGTTGATCCCGTCAGATTGCGGCAGGTTGTTCTTAACCTGGCAGGTAATGCGGTGAAGTTCACCGACCGGGGATATGTCCGGCTGCATGTGATGCAACAGCAGGAGCGGCAACAGCTTGTTTTCACCGTTGAAGATAGCGGCATCGGTATTGCAGGGGAGGATATCGATACGATATTTGAGCCATTTTCCCAAATTCACTCTTTGATGGATGAAAAACATGAGGGAACCGGGCTTGGAACAACGATTGTGAAGCGGTTTGTTGAACTGATGGGTGGTGATGTCTGGGTGAGAAGCAAGCCGGGAAAAGGGAGTGCATTCGGTTTTTCCATCCCCTGCAATCCCGTCGGGGATGAAACCATCAGCCGCCATATAGATATGCTTGAGATGGTCATTGATCCTTCAGATGACGATGCTTTATCTCATCAGATGACCTTTCATCAGCAGTGGAAGGTTCTGCTGGTGGAGGATGATCCCATCACTCAACGTGTTGCCACCAGACAGTTAGAGCGTGCCGGGCTGGAAGTGGATGTGGCTGGAAACGGGCTGCTGGCGCTGGAAATGATCCGGAACGGCAATTATCAGGTTGTTCTGATGGATATTCGCATGCCCGGCATGGATGGCATTTCGGTTACCCGCAAGGTTCGTGAAATGGAGGCCGGCAGAGGCGTGCATCTGCCTATTATTGGCCTGAGCGCACATGCCTTCGAAGAGGTTCAGCAGGAGTGTGAAGAGGCGGGAATGGATGATTTCCTGGTCAAGCCGGTGGATCCGAAGACCGTGTTGTCACGCATCATGCTTCAGATTGAAGCAGATTCGGGAACCTCTGAATAGCTGCGTTCTTTAATGGAAATCTCGAAAAAGTGGCAGAATGTTAGTTTTTCCGGCTTCCCTATTGAATCTGCTCACGCAGAAATTTGAACAGTTGCCGGGCCGATTTTGACGACCTTCCTGACTGCATCTCCCTGACCGCGTTGCGTACCAGTTGATTCAGTTTTTGCCTCTCCACATCGGGATAGCGATCGAGCAACTCACTCATCGCCGGGGCTCCTTCATGAATCAGCCTGTCGCGCCACTTTTCAATATGATGGAATTCACTGACACTTTTCCGATGTTGCAGGTCGCGTTTTTCGATCAGTTGCAGCAGTCCGGTTGTGTCAACCGAGCGCAGAAATTTTCCAATCAGTTTGAGCTGACGTTTGCGGGCCGTGTGTGAATGGATGTCTCTGGCATCATCAATGGCCAGCAGAAGCTTTTCCGGCAATTCAAGTGTGTGCAGTGTGGCGTGTTCAAGTTCCACCAGCCGTTTGCCCAACTCAAACAGGGCAGCAGCCTCACGTTTGAGTTGGCTTTTGTTGGGTCTTGGCGACCCCTCTTCATCAAATCTGTCAGTTTCGTACATTAGTGCCCCATCTAAAATATACTTTACGCTTCAGATGTTTCGTAGATGAGTCAAGGCAAGGTTTGCAGGGAATGGCTTTCCCCCTTGCCAAGGGTTACAAAGCACTAGGACCACTCGCCTCTGCGCATACGTTTTATTTGGCTTCGGCGTTTCTTATGGATCAGGCGCCTTTCATTCACACTTGCGGGTATTGAGGCCCTTAATCTGATTTTCGGCTGAATCGCCGCCTGCTCAATGAGCAGTCTGAAACGACGAATGGCGTCTTTTCTGTTGCCATACTGGGTGCGGTGGCGCCGGGATTTGAAAATCAGAACGCCATCACTGTTTATCTTCGACCCGGCAAGTACAATCAGGCGTTCTTTGACATCTTCCGGCAGTGATGGGCTGTGAAGAAGATCGAAGCGAAGCTGAACAGCAGTGGCGACCTTGTTGACATGCTGGCCGCCAGGCCCGGATGCGCGGATGAAATCCAGCTGGATTTCACTCTCCGGAATCGCAATGGATGCTGTGATCTGCAGCATCAGATCTGTTCGCGTGTCTTGTGGAATGTTATCTCCGGCCACTGTTCCATGGTGTAGTTCAGTTTCCATGCGCTCGGTGCCAGATATGTCAGGTAGCCATCGGCATCCTCGGCGAGGCTGTGTTCAAACAGACGCCTGAACTCAGACAGCTTTTTCTCATCGGTAGACTCAATCCATCGGGCGGTCTGGAAGTCTGTAGCCGTATAGTCGGCTTCGACCTTGTATTCGGTTTTTAGCCGCTCAACCGTGACATCAAACTGCAATACGCCGACATCGCCAAGAATATAGTCGCCCCCCAGAATGGTGCGGAATACCTGTACCGCACCCTCTTCAGAGAGCTGAATCAGCCCCTTGTGCAGCTGTTTTCGTTTCATCGGGTCTTTCAGACGGACACGACGGAAGAGCTCCGGTGCAAAGTTGGGAATGCCGGTGAATTTAAGCGGCTCTTTGGTGGTGAAGGTATCACCGATCCGGATAGTGCCGTGGTTATGGATGCCGATAATATCGCCGGCGTAGGCCTCTTCGATATGGGCGCGATCCTGGGCCATGAATACGATGGCATTGGCCAGCTTGATATCCTTACCGAGACGATGGTGGCGAACACTCATGCCCCTGGTGAATTTGCCGGAGCATATGCGGAAGAAGGCAACCCGGTCGCGGTGGGCAGGATCCATGTTCGCCTGAATCTTGAAGGCAAAGGCGGAGAAATCCTTCTCCCCGGGGTCAACACTGCGCTCCGTAGTTTCACGTGGCCCGGGATGTGGCGCCAGCTCTACAAACGCATCCAGCAGTTCTTTGACACCAAAATTGTTGATGGCGCTGCCAAAGAAGACCGGTGTCTGGTTGCCTTTAAGAAAATGGTCAAGATCGAAGGGGTTGGCAGCACCCTCAAGAAGTTCGATCTCCTCCCGGAGTTCATCTGCCTGTACGCCTAGCAGCTCATCCAGCTTGGGATCGTTCAGATCGGTAATCTGCACCGTTTCAAAATCGCTGGTCTCAGCACCGGCCCTGAATAGTTGCAGCTCTTTTTTGTAGAGGCTGTAAACACCCCTGAATGCCTTGCCCATACCGATTGGCCAGGAGAGCGGCGCGCACTCAATCTGCAGCTTCTCTTCAATCTCGGCAAGGATATCGAGCGGCTCCAGTCCCTCCCGGTCAAGTTTGTTGATGAAGGTGACGATAGGGGTATTGCGCATGCGGCATACCTCCATCAGCTTTTCAGTCTGCGGCTCCACACCCTTGCCCGAATCAATCACCATCATGGCGGAATCGACAGCCGTCAGTACCCGGTAGGTGTCTTCAGAGAAGTCCTGATGGCCCGGCGTATCAAGCAGGTTGATTTCGAAATCGCGGCCATCGTGAGTATAATTGAATTTCATCACCGAAGAGGCAACCGAGATGCCACGCTCCTGCTCGATCTTCATCCAGTCGCTGGTGGCGTGACGACTGGCCTTTCTGGCCTTGACCGCACCGGCCATCTGAATGGCGCCACCGAAGAGCAGAAGCTTTTCAGTCAATGTGGTTTTGCCGGCATCCGGGTGCGAAATAATGCCAAATGTGCGGCGTTTCTCGACTTCCTGTTTCAGACTCATCTCTACCTCGTATTCTGGAGCGCTGCAGTGTAGCGCGGCAGTCGCATGAAATGAAATTACTTCCGGCATCCCGCTAGCATTTGGCCTCCATCATCGCGTTATAGGCTTGATGGCTGGTGACATTGCCATATCTCTTTGTCCAGCCGCCTGACATACTTCTGATTTTTGGCAATGCGCCTGATGATGGCTGACTTGTCCGGCCTGCGAACAGGCTGAAGTGCTGCAAGCTGGCGCTGCGCGGTGTGCAGTTCCTGCATGGCATCGTGATAGCGCACCTGTGCGGATGGCTTGTTGGCAACCTTGGTGATAATGGCATGGTTACTGGCAATGACCTGCTCCAACCCGGAAAAACTTGAATCATCTCGACAATGATGCAAATACTTTGCAAGCATCCACCTTGCTGACACTGAATCGCCCCGGTTTCATCGGAGGCGTTTTTGTTTGAGTCATCATGCTGCTCT